>JAEZXS010000313.1 GCA_023442755.1 Pseudomonadota bacterium
GCCGGGTTTTGCTGGATGTCCCTGCTGGGCAGGAAAAGACCCGTCCCACCGGAGGTGGTCGATTTCCTGAGGCGGGAACAAATGAACAGGCTGCGTTTCATGGTCTCTGAAGCGGGTCGCAGGGGGAATAGCTTTCGTGCGCAGGGAGATGCGGATTGAAGACCCTGAACAGGTTGCCGGTTTTTGCCGTTGTTTTTGCGTGCATTCTTGCCGCCGCTGCTCCTGTTTTCGCGGAAACCTATTATGTTGATAATCAGAACGGGTCCGATTCGAATGCCGGCACAAACAAGGGCGCTGCCTGGAAACTCTGCCCGGGGATGAAGGGATTCAAAGCGGCGTATACGCACAGGGAAGGGGACGTCTTTATTTTCAAAGGAGGTGTAACCTGGTCGGGCGAAGATCTGCTCACTACCGCATACTCGGGGGGAGCCGAAAATCCCGATCGGTATACCGTCGATAAGTCGTGGTACAGCGGGGGGGGCTGGAGCCCGCCCGTTTTTGATGGAAACGGGGGAGGTGCCAGAATAATCCATTCACTTGGAAGGGATAATCTCGTATTCGATGGATTGAAATTTGTCAATGCCGGTCTCCAATCGGATGGCTCCGGTTATGGGATAAGAATTGCCAGCGGTTCGAATATAGAAATACGAAATTGCATCTTCGATACCAATTCGGTCAATGCCATGGCCTTCGGCGGCGCAAAAGAGAACTCGAAAAAATTATACTTTCACGACAACATAATCCGGAACGCCGGCAGGATACACGTCTCGACCGGGGACTATGCTCTCGACGACGTTCAGTTCTACAATAACGTGTTCGAAGGCCCCGGGACCTACGATCCCCATAAGTATCACTGCGACGGCATCATGATTGGGGCGGATGGGATTTCCGAACACAAGGTCACGAATCTCAAGATCTACAATAACAAATTTTACGGCGACTGGACTCGAGGCGCCACAGCCCATATTTACCTGAACGGAAGCCTCAGGCATTTCAGTACGCGGCATACGGATATTTTCAATAACCTGCTCGTTCTGGAGCACGTGAGTCGGACCGGGAGAGCGCAATTGTCGCCGGGTTTCATCTACGTATTGGGCGGCAATGATGATATAAGGATCTATAACAATACGATCGACGGGAACATTGACAGGGCTCCCGTCGGGGCGTGCATTGCCCTGCATAGCGAAACAAGCAATGTGGACATAAGAAACAATATCTTATCGGGATGCGACAACGGAATAACAATCCATAAGACCGTGACAGGGAAAGTCACAGCGGATCATAATCTATTCAATACTGCTCTCGGGAATCATCTCATATGGGACGCAAGGGCTAATAACCGATACAATTCGTGCCAGGAAATTCAGGCCAACGGTTTCGGAAGGAATTTCTGCAGAAAGGGCGATCCCAAGTTTGTTGCTTCTCCGGCCGGCTCCATGGGCTCGGGAGATTTTCATCTGAGGCCGGATTCTCCGGCAGTAGATAACGGGATACCTCTTGGAGCCCTCTATGCGAAAGATGCAGATGGGAATTCCCGTCCGCAGGGAGCCGGCTGGGATATTGGCGCCTATGAGTCCAAAGCGGCTGCCGTCCGTTCGAAGCCGCCCCCGCCCGCCAACCTGCGCATAGTGAAATAAACAGCGCGAGCCGCCGGTTGCGGCGGCTGCATGACACGGCGCACCCGCTGCTCCTTTATTAGAGCGCATGGGCTGTATAATAATTCGAATTCTCCGAAACGATTTCAGAGGATACGGTGGAACAAGCAATATACATAACTCCGGTCGGCCTCATGGTTTTCGCAATCGTAGGCTTGTTAACCATAGGCCTCAAGCGTGAGTACGCCTTTGTCCCGATTATTCTTCTTGCCTGTTTTTTCACCCTGGGGGAAAGGCTCCTCATTTTCGGATTCAATTTTACCGTTCTGCGCATGCTGCTGATAGTGACCTGGGTGAGGATCCTTGCGCGCAAGGAACTTTCCCGCGTTGAATTCAATGCGGTAGACAAGGTCATCATTCTGTATGGTGTGCTCAGCATCGTGATGAATTTCCTGCTGGAGAGAACCGGGGCTTCCCTGCAGAATCGCTTCGGGCTGGTGTATGACGTTTTTGGGGTTTATTTCTTCTTCCGTGCCGTTATCCGCGACATCGGCGATGTCGAGAGGTTTATCAAGTCACTTGCCATTATTTTGTTCCCGCTCGTTATCCTTATGAGCTTCGAAAAGCTCACGGGCCGAAATTTGTTTGCCGTTTTTGGCGGAGTGGCCGAGTTCTCAGGAGTGCGGGACGGCTCCCTGCGGGTCCAGGGACCCTTTCGGCATCCGATCCTTGCCGGCACCTTCGGCGCCACGGTCATGCCATTTTTCGTCGGGTTATGGTTTACGGGGAGAAACCGCTTTTTTTCGGTGCTGGGGTTTTCAGCTTCAACCGCCATATCGCTGCTTGCTGCCTCCAGTGGACCCGTTATCGCTTATGTCGGAGGTTTCAGCGCTATTTTCCTGTGGCGGTTCCGGGAGAACATGCGGGCAATCCGATGGAGCATCCTGGGTTTGCTGATTGCAACGCACATGGCCATGAAGGCCCCCATCTGGTATCTCATCGGACGCTTCAGCCTGATCTTCGGCGGCACGGGGTGGCACCGGTCCGACCTCATCGACCAGGCTGTAAAACATTTCAGTGAATGGTGGCTGCTCGGTACGACTTATACAGCTCATTGGGCTGAACATTCCTGCCTCATTACGCTGCCCGACGTTCCCAATATGGTGGATATCACGAGCCAGTACATCCTGATCGGGGTCAATGGCGGTGTTTTCCCGATAATGGCGTTCATTGCCATCATCTCGTACGGTTTTCGTGAAGTGGGGAGATCGTGGCGGTATACGGAGCCGGTTCTTCCCGACTCGGCAATGCTTATTTGGACCCTGGGCTGTGCACTCCTCGGGCATACCCTCTCATTCACCTCCGTTTCCTATTTCGATCAGCTTAATGTTTTCTGGTGGGGGCTCACCGCCATGATAGCAAGTACGTCCCAATTTGCGCTTCAATTCGAGTATGTGCAATCGGAAGACGAAGCGTGTTCCCTGGTGCACGCCCACGCATGAAATCCACCAAACCTGCGATATGACTGATTCCAGGGCCAAAAGCCGTTTTTGCGCTATTACCGAACACCTGTCCGTCGAGGTGGTCCGGTCGGCGGAGGAGTTTGCCGCTCTCCGGGAAGAATGGGACGCTCTGTTCCATTCAGCCCGCGCCGCCCGGGTGTTTCAAAGCTTCGGCTGGTGCTTTGCCTGGTGGAAGCACATCGGCCGCGCTACGCAACCTTTGATTCTTCTTGCAAGGGAGCAGCAGCGCCTGGTCGGCATTGCTCCTTTCTGCCTCCGGGAACGTGCGGGGGGGCCGCAATTGCACCTGATCGGAGGGCTCCAGTATCTGGGCTTGCTTGTGATTGACGAACGGCCGGACATTCCGGCCGCGATCGCCGCGAAGATTTCGGAACTGTTTCCGAGAGGCATTATTTTCCTCCAGTCGTGCGCGGCAGGCGAACCGGTCACCGATTTCTTCGCGGCGGCGTTGAAATCGATGAACTGGTATGAATCGAGATGGGTCCGGGACATCTGTCATCAGATTCACGAGGAAAACGGTTACGAGGCTTTGCTTGCGAGGAAATCCCACAAGAGCAGGTACAACATCAGGCGTGAGCGGAAGATTCTCGATCAGCGGGGAAACCTGGAGATCTTCCGTTTCAGAGGACCTGAGATCACAATGGAGACGATAGGAAGAATAGCATCTATTCAGAAGCGGAGTTGGCTTGCACGGCGTGGGCAGGAACCCGTAAATTCGCCATTTTGGAAAGAGGCTGTCCTGGCGGCGGCTTCCATGGGCTGCGCCGAAATTTTCATAATGAGCCTGGATGGCGAAGATAAGGCGTACATATTGAACTGCCTTTCGAATGTCAGCGCCTATTGCATGCTGATAGGGTTCGATCAGCAGTTCGAGAAGCTTTCGCCGGGTAAGGCGCTCATGTCCACCGCCGTGGAATCCGTTCTGAACGATGGGAAAACAATCTATGATTTTCTCTTCGGAGACGCGGACTACAAAAGGTTTTGGGGAAATCGAACACTCTTCGTGTACAGCATGATTTATTGCAAGGGTGTTGTGCCGTGGCTCGTCTCCTGGTTCCCCTTCAGACTGCATGCGGTGTTTGGAAGGTATAATTTCCTGCGGCACTGGGTCCACAGGGTTCGCGCGACAATGGCGAATTTCAGTAGGCACACCGGCCCGGGAAAGGAAAAACTGTGACGCCTGTCGGCATGGAAACAGGGGAGAGGGTGACGGGAACTCGTCGGATACCTGCTGCATCCGGGTACAGAATCGGGCTTGTGGACAAGCTCGCGGAAATAGGAAGGCTTCGCCCTGTATGGGAAGATCTGCAGTACCATCCCAATGCCGACATAGACTTATTCATCAAGAGACTGGAACTGAAGCAGGCCTGTTGCCGGCCCTGCATATTCACGCTGGAGCGGAATGAGACTCCTGCAGCGCTGGCCATAGGTCGGATCGAGAAGACCGGCTTCGACATCAGGTTGGGTTACAAATCCTTATTCAAACCCGAAGTCCGAATGTTGATCATTAATTATGGCGGTTTCCTCGGACAGTATTCCCAAGAAATGAGCGGCCTGTTGATGGGCGAACTCGTTCAGGTGCTGAAAAGAGGGGAGGCGGATCTCCTCTTCATCAATTCAGTTTCCAGCGATTGTGGTTTACTGCTTCAAGCCGGGGCGCAAAGGCTTTTTCTGGCGGATTTGCCTGGTACCCATTGGAGTATGCGACTTCCTGGGTCTGTCGACCTGCTTCTCGGAAAACTCAAATCGAAACACAGGTACTGGATACGCAGGTTGCCCAGGGTGCTGGAAAGGGACTATCCGGGCAAGATCGCGTTCAAGACTTTTGTTTCCGTGCAGGATGCCGATCAGTTGTTCCGGGATGCCGAAGCGGTAGCCGGGTTGACCTATCAGCGAGGTTTGGGGGCCGGATTTTTCGACAACAGGGAAATCCGGGAGAGAATAAAACTTGCCGCATCCAAAGGCTGGCTTCGCGCCTTCCTGTTATATGTGAATGGGGAACCGTGCGCATTCTGGATCGGCACTCTCTATAAGAATACATTTCACCTGGATTTTACCGGGTACGATCCGAAATTTCAGAAGTATGAGCCCGGAACTATTCTGTTCGTGAAAATGTTGGAGTCAATTTCCGCGGAAAGCGTGGAGACAGTCGATTTCGGGTTCGGACCGGCATTTTACAAGCAACGGTTCGGCGATAAGCAGTGGGATGAAACATCCTGCTATATCTTTGCGCCTTCGGTGAAGGGAAAATTCCTTTTTTGTCTGTATAGCTTGGTGAAGAGCTTGGAAAGATTGCTGCGCCTGCTTCTCACAAAATCCAACTTCCTCGATCGACTCAAAAAGCGATGGCGCAGGAAGCTGGGCGGGGAGAGTCAGGATACCGCTTCCGTTGATCTCTAGCCGCCCGGATTGCTCTAATGCCCATGGAAATTTTATCGGTTGTCTGCGCCGTCAATGACGAAAAGGTTTTTCAAAACAACCTGATGGCTTCCCCGTTCCTCAGTGGAAGCAACCGGCACCAGGTGATAGCCATGCGGGGTTTTTCTTCGGCTTCAAAGGCATATAACTCGGGGATCGAAGAGGCGGAAAACGATCTGATCGTGTTTGCGCATCAGGATGTCTTCTTTCCGGCGGGATGGCTGCAGGACCTCATGCTGACTTTGGAGAAGTTTGAAAAGCTAGATCCGGACTGGGGGGTTCTTGGGAGCTTTGGGGTTACGGGCGACAGGGAATTTCGCGGGCATGTCTATTCGGCCGGACTCCGCAGGATTCTGGGAGAGCATTTCGATGAGCCGGTTGAGGTTCAGACGCTGGACGAACTGGTCCTGATTGTACGCAAGTCTTCCGGGTTGCGATTCGATAAATCGCTGCCCTACTTTCATTTCTACGGTGCGGATATCTGCATGGCGGCGCATGCGTCCGGCCGGAAAAGTTATGCGATACCCGCATTTTGTATACACAACAGCAACCAGGTGGTGTTTTTCCCCCCCGAATTCTATGCATGCTGGTCGCATTTCCGGAAGAGGTGGGCGGGTATGCTTCCCGTTCAGACCACCTGCGCGACGGTGACCGGTTCGGCAACTTCCATCCCGACCAGGATGTTCAAGGAGAAGCTCCGGCAGTTCCAAGCCCGGCTTATTGGGATCGACCCATATCGGAAAAGAAATCTGAGGCTGCAGGATCCCCGCACCTACCTGGAACACCAGGGGTAAGGGTTTGGGACCTATCGCCAATCGCTGCAGAAAAGTTTGATCTGGGGTGATTTCACTGGAGCGTCCAAAATGAATAAGCCCCTTCAACTGATCAAAAACGTATTCGGAGGCGACAGTCTCAAAGCCCGCTTTGCCGGCGGCGCCGCATGGTTGAGTACAGGATCCGTCATCGAGAATGCTTTCAGGATTGTGCGCAACCTGATCCTGGTGCGCTTGATCGCTCCTGAGGCATTTGGCGTCCTTGCGCTTGTACTCGGGTTAAACGCCGCTGTCATCTCCCTCACCGAAATCGGCATCAGAGAGGCTATTGTCCAACATCCCGAGGGGGAGACCGAGGAGTACCTGAACACTGCGTGGTTTCTGTCGCTGGGCAGAGGGATCGCAATCTATGCGCTCATATACATAATCGCCCCCTACTATGCGAGCTTTTTCGGCAACCCCGATCTGAGCCTCTATGTGAGGTTTTCGTCCCTCAATATCCTTTTCGACTCCGCAATGAGCATCCGCGTCCACGTTCTTATCAAGCAGATGAGTTACAAAAGGTGGATCATCATTAATAACGGCGGAAGTCTATTCGGGGTCACAGTTATCATTATTTTAGCTTTCTATATCCAAAACATTTGGGTCCTGCTTCTCGGCGCTCTTTTGGAGTCCTTTTCCCATTTTTTGCTTTCATATCTAATATGTCCCTTTGTGCCGCATCTCAGGTTTGCAGGAAAAGCCGGCCGCGATCTTGTAAAGTTTGTGCGTGGCGCCATGGGAATCCCCGTGATGCATTTTATTTTCACGCGGATCGATACCTTCTTTATCGGAAAGATGCTGCCTGCTGCCAGCCTGGGGCTCTATGACATGTGTTCTTCGCTGGCTAAAACTCCGAGTTCTCTCGCCACCAGTTTCATCGGCCTCACAACGCTTCCGATTTTCTCCAGAAAACAGGCCGACAAAGCTACCCTGAACACCATGATAATTCAGCTCAACACCGCTTTGGGCTTTATTGCATTTCCACTGATCGTATTCATGGCATGCTACGGGCACGAGGTACTGACGTTCGTCTACGGCGCTCGGTATGCGGCCGTTTCAGTGCCCTTTACGATCATCTTCGGGACCGGTATTCTAACCGTTATCTTTTCCCCTGTTGTGTCCCTGTTTTATGCCGTTGGGCGTCCTGAAAGCGTGCGCTTTTTCGGGATAGTCCGGGTGATAGTGATGTCGGTCCTCGTCTATCCCGCTGTCAAATATTACGGACTGACCGGAGC
>JAEZXS010000324.1 GCA_023442755.1 Pseudomonadota bacterium
CCGCGTTCGGTTACCCTGCACGGGTGGCCGCAGCTACATGTTGAACGAGCAATTAACATGTCCGACACCTTTCAGTCGGATAGATCAGCCAGGCTTAGCCTGGCACACCGGAGGGCGCCGGGAAAGCTGAACCGCCCCCGCCTTCCGCGCCCCCGCGGCGAATTCTTTGGCTTGTGCGTTAACCCGCAAATCGGCTCCTGGACTTGATTTCAACCTTTTCAATCTGTTTCATCCCCGTCAACCCATTTCAACGTTTTTCAACTTTGAAATTCAACCTTGTTCACCTTGTTCGACCTTAATCAATTTTTTTCAACAGATTCAACGGCTTTGAAATTTTGGGCCCGTCCGGCTGCACCTTTGGGAGAATCGAGTGGCCTATCGCAAAAACCTCCTTAAATTCCAGGAAATGTCAAACTTCGCGAGTCCCCCGGCAGAGCCGGAGGGATTACGCCGTTATCCAGGGACAATTTTAATCGGCCAGGAAGTCCCGGCTGCAAGGACGTGAACGGAACCCATATAAAGGGGAACGGGATGAACTTCGGCGAATATGTGGGCAAGGCGCTGGGAGTCAGACTCCCTGAAGAATACGTCAGGTTCATGGAGAAATACGGCAGAAAACTGCCCGCGAATCCTGTGATGCAGAAAAGCTGGGTTGCCGGCCTGGGAGACGCCGATTTCGTAATCGGCACGACCCTGGCTTTCCGCTCCACCGTGCCGGGTTTCTCGATGGAGAACGTGGCGATCGGCTACCTGGGCAAGAAAACCGTCGAGGTGAACAGAGTCTATGAGGAACTGGACGTCTACATCCTGCTTAATATCCGCGACGGCCGGGTTCTTTCGGTCGATCCTCTCGGCGTCATTGAATCGGTGGCCGACGGTTTCGACGACTGGATCGGACCGGCCCTTCTCCGGGCAACGTTCAAGGAGAGATACGAAAGCACCCTCACGGTTATCCTGTTCGAAAACGAGGCAAGGGCGGCTGAAGCCCGCGAAAAGCTGTGGGACCTGCAGCGGCGCGGCAGTATCGATCTTGACGACGTTGTCGTCGTTGTCAAAGAACCGGACGGGACAACGAGATATCAGCAACAGCCCAAAAGATCCAAAAAGGGCGTGGTAATCGGCAGCATAACCGGGCTCATTGTCGGGAGCATTCTCTTCACCCCTCTGGTCGGCACGGCCATCGGCGCGCTGGCGGCAGCCGTTTCAGCCTCTCTCACCGAAATGGAGATGGGTATTGACGGCCAGTTTGTCAAAGAACTGGCCCGGAAATTCACTCCGGGTTGTTCCGCCCTGTTCACCCTCGTGCGAAAGGCAGATCCCGAGCAGGTGGGAGAAACATTTTTCGGCTTCGGAGGCAAGGTCCTGGTGAACTCGATGAGCAAAAACAGGGAGGCCGCAATACAGGCGATTCTCGATGCAAAGGAAGGTTGCATCGAGTTGACGTCCTGAGCCCGCCGAACAACTCCCTCTCACGGTTTCGACACGGGCTGTCGCTCATGATAAGGAAACTCATCGGGTGCGTTCCGGGCCTGAAATCAAAAAGGCCCCGGCCTTCGATAATCAGAAGACCGGGGCAAACCACTCATTCGCAGGACAAACTAAACATTCATGAGAAAATCACAAGCCCTGATCGGAGCGGGAATGATGAAGAAGGAGGAGTGTCCGGCACATACGATAAGGTCCTTACCGGCAGTAGTTCGCCTGTACGGTCTTTCCCGCACCGGAATGGGGTGATACACCCATTGTTTCATACCGGGAATCCTGTAGTAATGCCTCCATCGAGGGTTCCCGACATACTCCGCTGATGATGGCGCGGGAAATCCTCAATACGGGACTCCCCCGCCGGTTTCGTTCCGGTCACGGGCGCCCGCATGCAGACTGCCCGATCCGGCTGCACCAGAGCTGCCCCGGGGTGTTTGCTTCTTTGCACTGCTCACGACGGAGCGGCCAATATGCCGACCAATGGCACTCAGGACTACCCCGACGCCCCATCACACCATACGCACACACCCCAGGTGGGAGCGGAACAGCCGGTTTGCTCGCTTGAAGAGCATCGCGATGAAGAGTGCAACTCTGCACAGGAGCTTGAAGCACGAATCATAGAGCAGGCAGCCGACCTGAAGAGGGTCAATGCAATCCTGCGCGAACAGGCGGCTCTTCTCGACATGACCAGCGATGCCATCCTGGTGCGCGACATAAACGACCGGATCGTCTTCTGGAACCGCGGAGCGGAGCAGACATACGGGTGGACGCGGCATCAGGCGATCGGCAAGGCTGCACACAGACTGCTGGGCACACTGTCGCCCTTGTCGCACGATGAGGTCATAAAGACCCTTTTCGAAAAGGGTGCGTGGATTGGGGAACTGCTGGAGGCCACAGCCGATGGCAAGAGGATATCCGTCAGCAGCCGGCAGGCGCTGCGCCGTGATGTCAATGGAAACCCGATCGGAATCCTGGTGATCAATCGCGACATAACCCATGCGAAAAAGGTGGAAAAAGAAATCCGTTCCATTCCCGCCCGCCTCATAGCAGCACAGGAAGAAGAACGGAAGAGAATCGGAGGCGAGCTTCACGACAGCATCGGGCAGATTCTCGCAGCACTCAAATACCAGATCGAAGCGCTGACTATCATGATGGGAAAGCATGCATATTCGTCGGAGATGCTGCGGGTCCTGGAGCAAATCATACCCACCCTTCAGTTTTCCATAGAAGAGACCCGGAACATCTATATGGGGCTGAAACCCACAATACTGTATGAACTTGGAGTCGTTGCGGCCCTCCAGTGGTTTTGCAGAGACTTCTCACGTCTCTACCCCGGGCATCACGTTGAACTCCAAGTCGACGTCAAGGAAGAAGACATACCCCAGGCGCTCAAAATCGTCATCTTCAGAATCACCCAGGAGGCATTGAACAACGTTGCCAAACACAGCAAGGCAGAATGGGTCGATGTAATCCTCACCAAACGGAAGGACAAAATCGACCTGACAGTTGCCGATGACGGCCGGGGCTTCGACCTGCCGGCGGTTCTCTCGGAGCCGTTCGGCCGAAGCATGGGTCTTACCGGCATGAGAGAACGCACGGAAATCATGGCCGGCACCCTTCTCATCCAGTCGCAACCGGGCAAGGGAACCCAGCTGCACGCTTCCTGGCCGGCAAAGGGCCAGTTGTCCCTGCCGTTTCCCAAAGCAGGCGCATCCTTCCTGCACTCTCGTTCCCCCAAAGTCTGAAACAACCTCGGATGTACCGCCGCATTGAGCCTGTGGGATGATCTCACCCCGTCGGCCGCAGGAAGCAACTCAAGATACAGGTCGGATTTTCCAAAGTCTTCCACGCTGCACCACGAGCATTCCCCGCCTTCGGGTACATTATTCCGTCATCCTGTGTTATCTTTAAAATGGCTCAGATTTTCGGTTCGCAATTTTTGTATGCGCTTGACTCCGTCCCCTGGAAGGCATAAAAACGCGCAATATCGCAGACGGGGCAGTTGAAAAAACCCGTTTGCGCATGAGGGAGAACGACAATGTCCGGCTACGCCAAAAGAATTATCTGCTGTGCTGCTTTTCTTGCATTTCTTTGTTCTGCGTTCATCACCGGCTCTGCAGCCGCCCAGCGGGAAGAAACCATATTGGGACCTGTCGTGAAGAGCGGGAACAATTACATTATCGAAGCAGACGACGGCGATTACATCGTAAAAGGCAAAGACGTCTCGAAGCTGGTGGGCAAACTGGTCGAAGCGACAGGTATAATAACCCAGAGTGCCAAGGGGGATGTTATCGAGATAAAGTCGATAGAGGATATCCAGGAAACCCAGCCGGACTAGTACAGAATCATCGCGGCCGCAAGCCGCTCAGACTGTTAAAAATGCCCCCAATCCGTCACCCCGACGAACCCCGGATCGGGTCCGGGGCGGGCGTCGGAGTCCAGAAGTGCTTGAAAATACCGGATTCCTCACGCGGAACGCGTGATTACGCCGGAATGACAATCACGATGATCTGCACGCCGCTCTCACGTTACCCCAAAGCCCTGCGCTTCGATATCCACGGACCGGCCTGAATTACTTTTCCAACTCTCCGAACCAGCTTTCCGCCAGCTCGCGCACAGCCTCTTCGCACACGCTGGAAGTCTTGGCGTAAGGGGCATAGCACGAAACGTCGCCCACAAAAGTCCCCTTTGCGAACTGCAGTTCGTACATATTCTCGTAGCCGCCGCCTTCCGGAGGCACGGTCCGGTTGACAAATGCAGAGAGAACCCCGGTCCGTCCCGCATCCAGTCGAGCGCCCGCATTGTCGTCATCTATGAATTCCCGCACCCACCTGGTAGCCGACTTCACGTGAGGAAAGGTGAAGAGCGTGAGCTCGACCACCTGGGCAGGATCGTTCTGAAGCCGATAGCGCGCAAAACCCATTTCCCGGCCCCCCAATCCCTGCAGCATGCCGCGAATCTTGAGCGGATCGTTTGCCGTATCGTTAAGCGCCCATGCGTCTACGGGAATGACCGTCGCTCCCAGAAGCTCCATGCCCGGGACTGTGCGCGGCATATGGGCGCTTATTTCCGCGGGAATCGGGGTTGCGTGGAGTTCCCCTTTGAGCAATGCCCCTGCCCTGTCCACAATGGGAGCCGCATACCGCGCAAGCCGGTCCGTACTGTCGGCTGCCATTTCCCGCAAGAGCGTCAGCCGGACCAGTACCGCTCCGACCCGAAACCGGACTGTCGTGCTGTAGGGCGTCATATTGTCGCTTTCGAATCGGCTGAAGTAGCAGCTTTCATCGCCAAGAGGGGGACCGTCCAGCTTTCTGCTGTTCCCGGCATCATCTGCTGCCAATTCCTTCAGTGCATGTCTGGCCGACGCATCCGAGTCGAACAGGATCAGGGCGTTTTCGATTTCACCACCTGAATCGGGCCCAACCCTTTTGAAATTCTGCACAACGAAAAGCCGCTCCCCCGGCTTGCTCGGCAGGAGCCCCGTATTGAATTCCGGGAAGGAAGGCCACCAGAAACCCGGTTTGCGGAACAGGTGCCGCATATCCTCGAGGCTGAAAGCAACCGCCAGAAGATCTTCCGCCCGTACCGAAGCAGTCGATTGTGCAGGGGGGGCATTGTCGCCGGCAGCCTCAATACCCGCCGCAAAACCTGCAATGAAAATGGCACACAGCAGTATTACGGCAGTGCGGGATAAGTTCATCGGGACCCTTTCTGAATGTCCTGGAAATAACGCGAAATCACGGCAGCATCCTTCAGGCGGCTTTGCCTGCGCTGACAACGATCCCGATTCCGTCCAGTCTTTTGGTCTTTCCTTTATTCTTGCTGGAAATCACGCCTCTTATGGTGATGTCCCGTCCTGATCTTTTCAGGGTCGTGCTGGCGTTCATGTTTTCCATTACCTTGCCCATTCCTGCAGCAACCTGGGCAAGGTCCTCCTGCGATCCGAAACCCGGC
>JAEZXS010000347.1 GCA_023442755.1 Pseudomonadota bacterium
GTCACCGCAGAGCTTGTCAGATGCAAGAACATAGGCAAAGGCACCCTCGAATTTGCCTTTACCGACAATTGGGGAAATCAGGGCAAGGGAAAACTCGATCGCTCGGACGAATGGGCAAACCTGATCCTGGAAGAAGTAAAACCCTTAGATGAACCGGGCTGGGGCCGGAATGCGCTCCGCAACTACGGAGACTACGATCTTACGAAGCAGAAATGCGGAAACGGTGAGCACTAGCCGGGACAATAGGCGCGGGAGAGGCAGACGGGCGCCGTTCCGGGAGAATTACCTGAAAAAAAGCCTTTTTCCGATATCTCTGTTCATACTTAATTATAGATTAGATTTGGCACATATTTTCCTCGATGTGCTTTCGATGCAAGATTTTTGAGATGCTGATTTCTGAGAAATATTGGTTGAGGCACAAGCGATGAACACCTACGTCGCCCCTGCCGAGAGGGTTGACAGTGCGACCGCCATCGTTTTGGGGCAGGATGAATCTCCGAAGACGAACTCATGGCCCGCCGATAAGTCCCCTGGACCCGCCATGCCGGGCTTACCACAGCCGGCATGATGTGATTCTGATTGGATAAGAACTCAACTAGCTATATTCGCAGGACTGACGACGCGACGGTCTCCCGAACAATTCACATCGTCTGGACGGTGTTTGCCAGATCCGCTTTCAATTTTTCCATTACAGCTTTGATCGCCTTCCCTGCCATTTTCGATCGCATTTCCGGGGTGTCGCAGTTGATTTTCGCCACATTATCCGCAATGTGCACCACATAATCCTTGTCGATGAGGGTTTCTCCCGTACTCTGCCTGACAAGGGTGACCCTGAGATTGGCGTTCCCATAAACATCGGTTTTTGTCATTCCATAGATCATGCCTCCGACTATGCCAAAGGCGAAACCGGAAACGAAAGCCGCAGCTTGTTTCTGTTCATAATCGGGGACTTCCCAGGATAGCTTTTTTAAGCAGGAGTCCATCACGAGGTCCGCATCCCTGCACACCTCCGGCACTTTATCTATCGGCATTTCCTTAGCTATCGGAACAACCTCCTTGAAAAGGCCCATGCTTTCCACTTCTTCAACCATAATCTTACTCAGGTCATCTACCGGGTTTTTCTGAAGTACTGAATCAATTGCTTCCTTGTCCGGCCTCTGATCTACAGGATAGGTCAACGCGACCCTGAGTTCAGTCGTGGAAGATTTTGATGAAGTCGGATGTTCGTATTGGAGCGGGACAGATGCACAGCCACTAAGAAAGGAAAGGAACAGAACAGGGAGCAGCCACTTCTTCAGTCTTTCATCCACCAGAGTTTCTCCTTTCAAGTTATTGAGCGCTTCACAACATGGACTTTGGAATCAACTTAGGTAAATGCGAACAGAAAGAATTATCCTTTTATACCGAAGGTGGAATATACATGACAAGGCTAAATAAAAAAGAATGAATGGAAGTTTCGAGATCGGTTTCGATAAATGTATCGGATCGATATGTCTGCCACCCTTGAAACGGGAATGGATTATGTCCCTTCGCGACCGACATGCATTCAAATGAACTCGTGAGCGTGGCGGGCGAGTAGAGGATCATAAGATAAACACTGGTGATGAGGACAGTCAGACGATTAATTCAGCCGGAGGGCCCGGCGAATACGAAAGACTCTTCTGTGATTACCGCCTGCAGTGCTGAATTAGAGATGACGCTGGGGCCGTTCAGACCGTCAACGGCGGCACGAACAGTTTCGAATCAACCTCTTCCGGAGTCACCCTTTCAATCTGCAAAAGCGCGGCCTTCCTGTCCAGTCCCCCGGCATACCCCGTGAGCTTTCCGTTCGAACCTACGACCCTGTGACACGGAATCAGGATGGAGATGGGGTTATGCCCGACGGCCCCGCCCACGGCCTGGGCCGACATCGAAGCAAGGTCCAGCGACCGCGCGACATATCCGGCAATCTGCCCGTAGGTGGCGACCTGCCCCATGGGGATTTTCAAGAGGAAATCCCAAACCGTCTTCTGGAAGACCGATCCCTGCGGTTCAAGTTGAAGGTCGAGTGCGCTGTCTTTCCCCGCAAAATACTTTTCGAGATAACGCCGCACGGTCCCGAAAACCGGACGAGCGGGTTCACGAATCCAGTCAGCCGTCCCGGACGGGTAATATTTTTGACCGACAAACCACAGGCCGATGAGAGCATCTTCCTTGGCGGCGGCCGTCATGGCGCCCAGGGGAGTATCTAACGTGCAGGTGTAAATCATTTGGAGCAAATCCTCTCTTTCTGTGTTCCGAGCTTGTCCGACAGAGAGTTCCACAGCGAAATGGTTGCATAGGAACGCCAGGGACTCCAGTCTTGCGACAGTGCCAGTATTTCGTGGGCGGGGCGGCCGGAAAGCGCCTTCTTGATGCCGCAATCGGCGTGCGGGAAGGCATCGGGCCAGCCGAGCGCCCGCATCGCGACATACTGGACCGTCCAGGGACCGAATCCGGGCAATTCTTGGAGCTGTTCCATTACCTCATCAGGATTCGCGCCGGGGGAAAGCGTGAGGGAACCGGTCGCCAGAGCTTTCGCCAGCGCAAGGATCGAACGCGCCCTGGCACCGGTGATTCCGAGCGGCCCCAGGTGATTTTCTATCGGATGTTCGAGGGCGCAGATTTTGTTGGGGTCGGGAAACGCCAGAGAAAGCCCGCCGAAGGGGGTGTCCACCCTTTCACCGAGAAGGTTCACCAGCCGCATGGCCAGGGTTCCGGCGGCCTTGACGGTTACCTGCTGCCCCAGGATGGCCCGCACCGCCATCTCGAAGGGGTCGAAACATCCCGGCACCCGCGTGCCCGGCACCAGGATACCAGGTGCGAGATCATTCATCGCGGCAAGCTTTTCGGATACGTTTTCGGGGCTGCAGTCCAGGTCGAACAGCAGCCTGATCCGCGCAAGCACCCGTGACAGGACCGGCAGCAGGGTTGAAGCCAGGGTGATGGAAAGAGAATTTCGGGCCGGCCGGTTGGCGACCGAAATCCAGCCGTAATGGATCGCCTCCCCCTTCTCGACGGCCACCGTGCGGCGATAGACGCCTCCGGCAACGCTCTCGACCCCAGGAACTGCCCGAACGGCCAGAAAATAGAGGAAGTTGTCCCATGCGTACGGCGGCCGGTACGCGAGCGACAAAGTAATTCCGTCATGGTTCCCCTCGACGCTGTTTCCGTTTTTCCGGAGTTCGCCGGGTGCAAGCCGGTAATGCTTCCTGAAAAGATCGTTGAAGCGGCGGATGCTGCGAAAACCCGCCGCCATCGCCGCATCCGTTATGGAAAGGCGGGTGTCGGTAAGAAGGCTCTTTGCCAGGAGCAACCGCCGGGTCTGTAGGTATTGCACGGGAGAGACCCCGTATTCGGCAAAAAAAACGCGGCGCAGATGCCTGTCCGTAATTCCCAGCATGGCCGCCAGCTCCGAAATAGAGCGGGAGGACAAGCTGTCTTCTTCCATGATATAGGCAGCGCTTCGCGCGAGCCGGGGGGCCGAATCCACAGGAGCCAGGCCCGGCGCGAGTTCCGGACGGCATTTGAGACACGGCCTGTAACCCGCCGCCTCTGCCGCGGCCGCGCTGACAAAAAAGGTGCAGTTCTCCTCCTTGGGAAGCTTCACCCGGCAGATCGGACGGCAATATATTCCTGTGGAAGAAACGCCGCAGAAAAATCGGCCGTCGAAGCGGGCATCGTGTGCCTGCATGGCGGCATAGCAGGCTTTATCATCCATCGGCAATCCCGGTGTTTTTGTCTTCATCGTTTTCATTTTTTCCATCCCCGATATTCTATTTTAGTCCCGCCCCAGGAAAAAACCGGCCGTTTTCGGACATGAACATGAAATTTTCCTGCTTCTGAAAAGACGGCCGATCGGCTAAACAGGGAAAACCCAGGCAAAACCATCTTCTTACATGGGGGACTGACGCATGAGGATAGAGCCGAGACGCAGAGAACGGGCTATGGACACACGCCAGGAAATGGAACTCCTTCTGGAACGCATGCCGGTGGGCCGTCTGGCGCTCACGACCGAAGACGGGCCGTACGCGGTTCCCGTCAACTACCTGCTGTTCGAAGGCAGCATCTATTTTCACGGTGGAAAGGGAGGCCGAAAAATGGAGGCGCTTCGGTCCGATCCCCGGGTCTGCTTCCTGGTAGACGATGCCGGACCTCGGGTCCTCTGGGAAAGAGGGTGCGGGATAAGCCAGCTCTACGAGAGCGTCATGTGTTTCGGAAAGGCGGAAATCGTGGAGGACCCTGTCGAGAAGAGGCGAATTTTGGAAAAGATGGTGCAGAAGTTCGTGCCGCCGGATTATCCCGCGGTCCTCCTGGACGATCGGAACATCGAGAAGACCGCCGTAGTCAGGATAGCGATCGAATCCATGAGCGGCAAAGCTCACAGGCTCTCCCCGTCACATACGGTTTTGCCTGCCTGACAAGTGGTTTTCTGCGGCGGCACATGCACTTCAATGCAAGCGGATCGTAAGTCGCGAAGAAAAAACGGACAGCATGGCAAGTTTTGTGGGAGCGGCCTCGCCCCAGGCGCATTGCCGTCAACTTAACAGGAACAAGCCGCGAAGAAGGGCCAACTGAAAGAAATACGGAATAATTCCAGCACTTGTGGGAGCGGCTTGCAACCGCGATCATGCGGAGCACATTGAATTAAGATAGCCATAAGTTTTTCTTTTCCCTCGCGAAGCCGCGAAGACGCGAAGAAAAGCCTGGGGAAAATGAGTTCAGGCTGCCTGAAAAGCTTCTAGAGGATCGAGTCTGTAAGCCTCTTCAGTTCAGACCTCGCGGCGGTTACGACTGCTAAAGTTGACACGCATGCGCCCCAGGCGGGACCACGATCAGGCAAGCGGGCACACTGAAGCAGGCAGGAACATTGATTCCTTTTTTTGCTGTATCGGGGTAAGCACGCGAAGGAAGAAATGCTTTCGTACGCAGCGTGGGGTGGGAGAGCCCTCCAGCCGCAATGCTTGTCTTCGTAAGTGCGGGTGATTTTCTCCCCACGCGAAGGCGCGAAGCCGCGAAGAAGTACGAACTATAAGGAATTAGGGAATAGTTCCGGTATCTTGTGGGAGCGGCTTGCAGCCGCGATTCGGCAATCGGGCACATTGGAGCAGGCAGGAACATTGATTTTCTTTTTGCTCGCGAATCCTACTACCATTGAGGTAAGGCCGCGATGGTTTGAAACGATATCCCACCGGAAACCTTAGTGACTATCCTGAAACAGGCCGGACTCGAATAAGCGGAGGAATGCCATGAAGTATATGGTGCTTCGAATTTTCGCATCCATAATTTAATTTCACCGCGAGCAAACGCATCCAGGCGCTCTTCCGCCTCTTCACGACATAAAAAGTCTATCCTCTCCCGCGAAGACGGAGCCACCCCCGACATCCGGAGGCACACAGGCTCAGGTACTGGACATTATCTTTTGATCAATCCTCCGAGAATGCCCCGCAATGCCTCACGGTCTCTCCTGCTCCAGCCTACGGACCCGATATCCAAACTGGGACTCGTCTGTCCTGAAATCCATATTGTGCCGGCCTGACTTTTCTATTCTCCTGAAATGACTACCGCTGCTTTGACTGGCTTGGCTCTCAAGTAGTTAGGGGTTGGGCACACCTTCAGGGTGACCGTTTTCTTCGGAGCCGATTTGCCGGTTTTGCTTTTTACCGGTAAAAGGTCAACTATAGCCGAAGAGGCTCCTTCCGGAATGGTCACTGTTCCATCCAGTTGGGAATAATCCAAACCGTTTACTGCCGTTCCGCCGAGAGTGTATGTGACTTCAACGGGAGTTGACAGGTTGCCGGTCCGGAGAACTGCAAACTTGCCCGGCTGCCCTGTCGAGGCGCTGGGAGTAATTGCTTTAACAGACAAGAATTTCAAATCGGCGGCCGTTTCCCAGACCCAATCGAGGGGGATGGCGGTACCAAGACTAATGTTTTGGGGGTCCTGTGAGTCGAGTTCGAAATAAAGAACATGCATCCTGTTCTTGCCTTTGGCCGTTCGCAACAACATATGCGCTTTCCCGGAGCCTGGTTGCGCTAATGAATCCATCACCCAGTACTGACCATCGAAATGAGCGTGCACGGGGTAGTCATCCGTATCGGTATGGAATATGAAGAAAATATTAGGGTGCCCTTCCTCATCAATGAGAATATTGGGAGTTTCCCCCCATCCTTGGAGATTCAGGCTTTTTAACACATCGAGAGTGACCCAGTTGTTTTGTTGATCCCGCCTGGAATACTGAATGCTTTGAGAGGGTGCATTGTACGCTAAGGAGATAATGTGCGGGCCTCCCTGTTTATCGAGGGCAATTTTGTACGCCCCGCCTGTCCCTATTTCTTTGACATGCCATTTACCTTGAACATTGGAGCCCCAGTATAGCATTGGCTTCCCCGATTCGGCATAATTAGGGACACTGAAGGTGATGTGCGCTTTTCCCTGCTTCGTCAAAACCATGGAACCATATCCCAGACCAGGGTGAACAACTTCAGTGGTCCATTCCCCCTCGGAAAGGACGGCATACGTCAGACCAGAATCCGTGTTGTAGAGAAAATGCGGCTGGCTTTTAGTATCTAACGCGATCGATTCCGCCGAGAATCCATTGCCGGGCAGATAGGTCCATCTATAACTCTTTCTATTAAAAAAAGTGTAAGTAGGTTCCATACCCCCTTCCGCTGGATAGCCTATAGAGGTGGCAGCGTGAAAATTTCCGGCGGGACCTATGGCGACAGGGACTGCCCCGATTTGAGATTGCTCACTTTTCCAAGCAGAACCATCGTAATAGAAATGAAACGCCCCACTGGAGGTGTCCATGAAGAAGTGCGGACAATCCTTTGAGTCGATCACGAGATTAGAAATACCCCGGATAATGTCAGGCTGAGCCATACTGGAAGGCACCGGTTGCACAACGCTTTTCCACGCGGCAATTGCTTGGCTGGAGAGAAGACAATAAGAAAGTATGCACAGAACAATTGTCGATAGCATACGTGCATTCATGTCGTTCCCCTTTCTTCGAACGTTAATATTCAAAGATACGGGCAATTAACTTCGGATTTCATTCTTTCTAGGGGAGTTTATTAAGCAATATTTATGCCATTAATAATATGAGATCTATCATAGTTCAAAGGCCGCTTAGCTGAGGTTGTAAGGTCACTTGTGGGATATCTTTGTCGCAGCAAAAAAATGGATGTAGCTACTTGCTGGCTAGCGGATAGGACTTTTTCGCCACGAATTGTGCGGTAAAAAGGCAAGTAGTCGAGTGAACCCCACCTTGCAAGTAAAAGCAACGTGGAGGTACTGCCGCGTAAATAAAACCAGTCTGAAAAGTTCTCAGTACCGGAAATGAAAAGCAAAACGCAGCGGTACACCGGGCCCGGTGGCATTGACCGGAGATTCCGTCTTGAGATCGATTCGACTCCGAGCAACTCGCGCGCGTGCTCAGAACGAAGCCCATACAGCGCTTCGAACCCGTAAGACGGATTGCTGCGAGAACTTCAGTTTGTACTCTGCGATGATTTCCCGAAATGCCTTCTCATATTTTGTGCCGCCTCTATGAACGATCTGCAGCACCTTGCTGCGCTCATGCAGCATCTGCCCATTTTTTTCACACCAGTAGCCATGGGAGTCATAGGTTGTGAAGCCGGCCGGGAATCTCGCGGCAACGGCCGTTTTGAGAAACTCCATCCATTGTTCTTCCGATACTTCCCCGTTGGAACCGGACATCCCGAAATAGAGCGTATCGCACACCATGCGAGAAAGGGGTTTCCCATAGGCGACCTCACGATTACCAGCCGTTTGGTTCCGTTGCCCGGCCAGGCATGTGTCCGGCGTGAAGCTGAAAAGGAACATGCAGCAAATCAGAACAAAAACTGGTGGAATGCGCCGTTTTGAATACATTCGATGGTTTCCTTTCCAAAGGCCTCGATCCCCGTGCTCGATGCAAAGGGGAAAGCATACTCCAATGGTTCTCTGTAATCGCGAGCCGCCCCTGCTGCCGGCGCATATCGGATATCAGGATTATTGCGTCAGGTCATCATTTGAATCGGCATCATGGGTGCTTTTTTACACTGCTCCCGGATGGGGCTACTTCTCGACCCCAAAAATTTGAGATGCAATTCGCATAGAGAGTTGCAGTTAGTCTATTGTTTCGGGTAAAGTCGAGGGACTGGGTCTTTAAAAAATCAAACAAATATATCTTGGAGGGGCCTGATGGGAGGGATAGTCCTGATCTTTGTCTCGATCTTTTCGGCTGGCATCGTATCTCTGCTCCTGGAACTTTCACTTCTGAGAGAATTTGTCTACATCTTCGGATCGACCGCAGTTTCCAATGCCATAATAATTTCGGTTTTTCTGGTCGGTCTGGCTCTGGGCGCCTATCTCGGCACCTGGAAAAAACTCGGCGTGCGCGATGAGATACAAGCCCGGCAAAGATTCGCGTTCATTCAACTGCTGAGCATCCTATTCATTCTTCTTTTCTTCATATCCAAGAAATATTTCATCTATCACTCCCAGGACCCCAATCTCGTCAGGCTGTATTTCATAATCTCGGTATTCGCCCCCTCTTTGCTCTCGGGACTCGCCTATTCCATCAGCGTAAAAATAATGCATTGGAGGGGCGAGAAGTTCATCACCTACATCTACGCATTCAGCACCCTGGGAAGTGTCGTGGGCGGACTGGCCCACGGGATTATTCTCGTCCCGCTCTGGGGGATTCGATCCGCTTATGTCTGCGCCGTCGTTTTTGCCGGCATCGCACTCTACACAATGCATCCCGTCATGAACCCGGTGCGCAGGATTGCCCTGGGACTGCTGGTCGCCGGGGCCGTCACATGCATCCAGGGCGATTTCGACGATCTTCTCTTTCCCTCGAAAAACCTCCTGTTCAGCAAGGATAGTGAATTCGGGATAGTCGAGGTCTGGAGGCTGAGCGAATCCGAAGCGAGGTACAAACACCTGGCCCTGGGCGGCAGGGAAGGCGACTTCAGGCTCAAGGGCGAGCCGATCGATCTGAAGGTCAACAATATTCACCAGAGTTTTAACCTGCCGATCGATCGGAGGATTCATGAGCAGTGGGCGGAAACCAGCGTCCGGATCGTGAACCGCCCCGCCAAGGTCCTGCTGCTGGGATACGGCAGCGGCGTAACGGCCACGGCATTTCTCAAATCCCCGATGGTGGAACGGCTGGATATTGTCGAAAATTGCGCGCCCCTGGTCGAAGCCGCCAGGATATTCTTTCCCGCCGAGATGGCGTATGTCGAGAACTCACCGAAATGCCGGTTCGTCATAGATGACTTTCGCGGCTACGTCCGATTCGCGGAGGAGAAATACGACATCATCGCCATGGACCATTCCATCGAAGACCCCTACGCGATCGGGTTCTTTACGGTGGAATTTTTCGACCAGATCAAACGCATCACCAACCCGAACGGAGTAGCCCTGCTCCTCGGGAAAGGTCTTTCCTGGAATACAACCCGGCTTTCATTCAAATACATCTACAAGAACAACGATCCCGCTATCGAAACCGCTCTCAGGTCCGGCTGCCTTTACATGTCGGACGACGAATTCACCAGCCCCGCCGCCAGGGATTACGTGCTGGTAAAAGATGGCATCAACGTCGAGGAGGACATCTTCTCGGACGAGCGCGTGGGGACCTTGGCGGAACTGGGTGAGGGAAAGGAACTGCTTAAGAATTGATATGCCCTGCCCCGACAGGGGGGGCGGCATTCCATGCTGACTGGCGGGTTTCCTTCACAGCCCTCAGGACATTGGTTGTCCGGGAATCTGTGCACCGTGCCAGACTGCGACAATCCAGATAATCTCTCCCCTGGCCCGGTAGAAGAACCGATAAGGTGAGACGACTACCTCCCGGTAAGGCAGTTCCGGAAATTCAGGTATGATTCTCCCTGATTCCGGGAAATCCTCGAGCCTTCGCAGAACCGTTTCAACCCGGT
>JAEZXS010000349.1 GCA_023442755.1 Pseudomonadota bacterium
ATATTGAAATAAACCCGCATCGCAGGATGCCTTCCGCCGGCCCGGCCGATTTTCGACCGGGTCCGTCCGTGCAAAAATTCACCACGTTTTCCCTTAATATCTGGTATTTATGATATTCTCTCCATATGTGCCGTAAAGCCCGGATTTCGGTTCGAACCGTTCGTGCAATCACCAGAAGGAGGGCCCCGCCATGGACATGAATAATAATGAAGTTATCGTAGTCGATATCAGGATGCGGTTCTGGTCGATGGTGATGTTTATGGTCAAATGGGTGATTGCCTCGATCCCCGCATTCATTATGCTGGCTGTGCTTCTGGCTATTATCACAGGCTTGTTCCAGGGCTTTTTCAGCTACTGGTATCCTCATGGATTCCGGATGTGAACGGCAGAGGAGAAGGTCATGAAGGTAGTCACCCATGATGATTTTCTGGAAGTCTATGCCAGAGAACCGGCTGCGGCTCCCGGAAGGCTGGAGTCGGTCCTGGCCGTGCTCCGCGGGGAGGTTTCGATCGAGGAGGCATACCCCGCCGGCGAAGACGATATCCTGGCAGTTCATTCGAAAGACCATGTCCAGAGCGTTACCCGTATGGGACTCTACAAAATAGCGGCGCTCGCCGCGGGCGCCGCTATTCAGACGGCCCTGACCGGTTTGAAGGAACCCTGCTTCGGACTGATTCGCCCCCCCGGCCACCATGCTTCGTGCGACCATGCCTGGGGTTTTTGTTATTTCAACAACATGGCTATCGCGCTCGAACACCTGCGAACGGCAGGCCACATCAAGAGGGCGTTTGTACTCGATTTCGACATGCACTACGGCGACGGGACCGTGAACATCCTGGGGCAAAAGGAGTATGTCACCATCTATAACCCTGACAGGGACCACAGGGATGATTACCTGAACGAAGTCCGCGCCACACTCGAGGTGATAGAGACGGACGTTATCGGGGTATCGGCGGGGTTCGACAACCACGTCCTGGATTGGGGCAGGCTGCTGCTCACCGAGGATTACCGTGAAATAGGCCGGATGGTCCATGCGGCATGCAAGCGGCTGAATATCGGATGCTTCGCCCTGCTCGAGGGCGGCTATAACCATAACGTGCTCGGAACCAATGTCCAGGCTTTCCTGAAGGGAATGCACGGGCATTGATCCAACTGCATTCTCACCGCAGAGACGCCGAGATCGCGGGAGTTTCGGCACCAATATTGGCCTCACCGCCCTCAGCGGCTCTGCGGTAATGCACAGCGGAATTTTATATTCGTTCCCGGAAGGTTTCAAAGAATGCCCGAAAAAGGCCCCCCGGAGGTCCGCATCGTTTTTCCCGACGACCTCAAAGAATTCATCGGACAGCACAAGGAAGGGACCTACCTGCTCCTCGACGTCCGCCAGCCCGAAGAGTACGAGCAATCCCACCTGCCGGGTTCCAGGCTGATTCCCCTGCCCGAGCTTCCCCGTTCCCTTGGCGGCCTCGACCGCCGGAAGGAGACGATCGTCTATTGCGCGGTGGGCGGAAGGAGCCTCGCAGCGGCCAGGTTCCTTGCGGTAAGGGGCTTCGAGAAGGTGATGCAGCTCCAGGGCGGCATAGAGGCGTGGGAGGAAACGACGGCATCCGGCCCGGTCGAGTTCCACCTTCGCTTTATCCGTGGGGACGAAACCGCGATCGAAGCGGCAAGAATGGCGTACGGGTTCGAAGACGGGCTCGAGCGGTTCCATGCGAAGGCGATGGAAAAAACCGACAGCCCGGCGGTGCGGGGGCTCCTGGAAAAGCTGGTGCAGGCGGAGGAGAACCACAAGAAGAGGCTGCTCGCCCTGCTCGATACCCTGGGGAGCGGCACGGACGACTCGAAGCAGGCCGATATCATGGAGGGCGGGGTCCGGATAGACGATTTCCTGGAGCAGAACGCGCAATTCCTGGATTCGGTCCTCGGCTGCGTGGAACTGGCCATGATGATCGAGACCCAGGCCCTCGACCTGTACCTCCGGATGGCCGACGCCTGTTCGGACGCAGGCGCGCGGGAGGTCTTCCTCCACATCGGTGAAGAGGAAAAAAACCATCTCGCTTCCCTCGGCGACCTGCTCGGGCGAGAATATGCCGCGGCGGGAAAGCCATAGGGCCAGCCAAGAGGCAACGCCAAAAGCGCGGAAGCAGGCCCCCTCCGTTTGAGCGGCTTCCAGCCGCGATTAGCTGTTTCAGACAGGCACTATTCTAAGGACAATCAGGTGCCGGTAGGCTCGTCTGGCCTGCCGGTTTCAAAACATCGAGGCTGAATGCCTCTCAGGTTGCTGATAAAGCCCCCAATCCGTCGCCCCGACGAAAGTCGGGGTCCAGAAGTGCTCGAAAACACTGGGTTCCGGCTTTCGCCGGAATGACGATCACTGTGATTTTAGAGTTTGTCATCAATCTGCGAGGCTGAAAGCCTCTCCCACAGAACATTAGTACCCCGCATGGCTGCATTCAGTCGGAAATTCGATTGCGCACCAGCTCCTGTGGGAGCGCTCCAGCCGCGATTTCAACGACTTGCCCGTAATCCAGCCTTCATCTACCGCACTCTCGTTCCCCCACCTCGACATGGGTATTATCTTCTTTTTGAAGCCCTTTTTTCTGAAAACAAGCGGATTGGAAAGGATACTCCAGTGGACGCAAGTCTGATCGGTGCGGCAATGCTGTTTTTCATGGCCCTGGCCCATGCCGGGGAGCCGGAAGCGGAAAACGGCCCCGAAGAGCGATTCGACAGGGCCGTATTTGCCGGCGGGTGTTTCTGGTGCATGCAGCCGGCCTTCGACAGGCTGAAAGGCGTTGTTTCGACAGCAGTGGGATATACCGGTGGACATGTGGCAAACCCCACTTACGAGCAGGTATCTTCCGGCACAACGGGACACGTCGAGGCGATCGAGATCGTATTCGATCCCGACAGGATCGGCTTCGGGGAATTGATCGAGACATTCTGGAAAAACATAGACCCGGCCCAGGCGGATGGACAGTTTGCAGACCGGGGACCGCAGTACCATACGGTAATCTTCTACAACAGCGAGGAACAGCGCCGGACTGCCGAAGACTCCATGCGGGAAATGGAACGGTCGGGGAAGTTCGGCAACCGCATAGCTACGGAACTGCGTCCCGCGGGGCCGTTTTACAGGGCGGAAGAGTACCACCAGGAATACTACCTGAAAAACCCGATGCGCTACACGCTTTACAAGCTCGGTTCCGGCCGGCAGTCATTCCTGGAGAAGAAGTGGGGGCTGGGGAGCCACCGACGGCCCAGCTGACTTCGGCCTCCATTGGAATGCATTATTACTCTCGCCGCGCTGCCCCCGGACCTCAACCTGCATGGCTCCCATGCAATCCAGGCAGCGCATCGGGAGATCCCGAACCTGTTATCCGACTATCGGTAGTATCCCCTCATTCCACCGAACCGCCATTGATACTAAATTGGGTTCAAGACGCATCAAAGCGATGACTTTTGTGAACCTGCGCGTGTGCGCAAGCCTTGAGTGTCTTTCCGGCGAAGGCCGGATCCAGATAAAAGGGCCACTTTAAAAAACGCATGCCGGGTTCGAGACTGCGACAGGCGGCAAACGGGCAAGGAGAGTGACCCGTGAAGCGTGATGGGTGACGCAAATCCACCGTTTCGAAAAGGGGCTGCCCGAGACCCCTTGTGCTGGAAGTTTTCGAAATATAGGATAGGCTCATCGATGTTTGCCACCCACGCGCATCAACTTTAAGATTGGTGGTATTCGCCAAATGACGTTATCCCGGCATCGGCGGAGAGTGGCATGCCCCTCGAAGATCATTCGGACAGCTTCATCCCGCTATTTTCAAAAGCGATGGACACTTACGGCATGGTGGATCGCGTCGCCGGCGAGGTGGTTCACCTCGTCAACAGCGGGGAGCACCGCATCGTCTGCCGGCGCGGGTGCAATACCTGCTGCACGGTTTTCGTCAGGGCGACTTTTGCGGAAGCCGCAGCAATTGCCCGGTGGCTTTTCGAACCGTCCAATGCCGGAATGCTCGGCCGTTTTCGCGAGAAGCTTGCCGGATGGCACAAGGCCGCGGGACCGGAGGTCGAAATGCTGGAGGCGCTTGCCACAAGGCATGGCATCCACCTGGATTCCGGGGCGGATTCGCAGCTTTTTTCCGAAGCCGTCCTGGCCTATCATCGGCGAAAGCTCATGTGCCCCTTCAATGCCGACGACGGCAGCTGCGGTGTTTACACCTTCCGCCCCATCGTATGCCGGGCTTTCTTCGTGGTCGGCGCGTCCGAGAACTGCGCGTTGGATGGAAACGGTGAAGCCGGCATCGTGCGGAACGCAAAACTGACCGAGATCGTCTTTTCCGGGCAGGATGCCCTCAGAGAAGCATCGGCGGCTATGGGATACGGCACGATATCCGCGCTCCCGGTGGGAGTGCACCGCGCCATTTCGTATCTTGAACGGTTTCGATAAATTATCTCAGGCAGCACCGGACAGCGGCCGATCGTTCATCTTACCCTTGTGTTCCCGACTTCAAGGGATCGGTTCGAACTCTCCGTGAAGGTGAAAACCGTATCGCCCTTTTCCTGCACAAGTTTTTCCGGTAAAGACCCGACCAGTGCGAACCGTTGGCCGGCGGTGCCGCGGCTCGCATGGTCGGTGGCCGAATCGATTTTGAGCGGTTTGCAGTCGTAGAAGACCTGCCTTTCGATCTGCCTGTGAAGACGGACAATCATTCGACGCCCGTTCCTATCAGCTGAGGAATGTGGATGTCAGTCGCTGAGCCGTCTCCCAATGCACCCTCGTCATTGTATCCCCATGTCCACAGCGAACCGTCCGATTTGACCGCTACGGTGTAATAATGTCCGGCAGCGATCGATACCCAGTCGCGGTCCGTTCCTATCTGCTCGGGTGTGGTAACATCCACCGTTGTGCCGTCCCCCACCTGACCGTAACCATTGTATCCCCAGGCCCAGAGCGTCCCATCCGATTTCAATCCTACGGTGTGGCCGACTCCTGCCGCGACGGTAACCCATATGTTGTCGGCGCCGATCTGCTCGGGCCGGTTTTTGTCAGCCGTCGTGCCGTCTCCCAGTTGACCGTAAAAATTATACCCCCAGGCCCAAAGCGTCCCATCAGATTTCACCGCCACGGTGTGGGCATCCCCTGCGGCCACAGAAACCCACTTCCTGATCGCACCAACCTGTCTGGGGATGAGCCTGTCGGTGGTCGTGCCGTTTCCCAACTCGCCATGACCGTTTGCCCCCCAGGTCCAGAGAGTTCCGTCGGCTTTTACCCCCACCGTGTGGTCCCCACCTGCGGCAATGGACACCCATTTAGTTTCTATCCCGATCTGCCTGGGGTTTTGCCTGTCAGCCGTAGTTCCATTGCCAAGTTGGCCATGGGTGTTGTGACCCCAGGCCCAAAGCGTCCCATCCGACTTTACCGCCGCGGTGTGGTCATTTCCTGCGACAACGGATACCCAGTCGCCGTCCGTGCCTATCTGCCCGGGGATGAGCTTGTCAACCTTCGCGCCGGTTCCCAGTTCGCCGTAACTGTTAGAGCCCCAGCTCCAGAGCGTCCCATCCGATTTCACCGCCACGGTATGGCCATTTCCCGCCGCTACGGACATCCATTTCTTGACCCCGCCGATCTGCTGAGGACTATTCTTTTCAGCGGTCGTGCCGTCTCCAAGCTGGCCGGAAGAGTTCACCCCCCAGGTCCAGAGCGTGCCATTCGATTTTATCGCTACCGTGTGCCCCTGTCCCGTTGCGATTTTGACCCTCCGCCCCGACGTCATTACCAGGACCGGCTTGTGCTGATCGGTTGTTGTGCCGTCCCCCAGCGTACCATGGGAGTTTTGCCCCCAAGCCCATAAAGAGCCGTTCGATTTCATCGCTATCGTGTGATTCAGGCGTGCTGCTACGGCCACCCACTTGTCGTCGCCACCGATCTGTTTGGGGACACGTTTGTCAGCCGTTGTGCCGTCCCCTAATTGGCCGTAACCATTGTGCCCCCAGGCCCAGAGCGTGCCATTCGATTTCACTGCCACCGTATGATTGGGACCTGCCGCCACAGATGCCCATTTATCGTCCGTGCCTATCTGCCGGGGGGTGTTCTTCTGAGTCATCGTTCCATCGCCCAATTGTCCGGAATAATTCAAACCCCAGGTCCAGAGCGTGCCGTCCGATTTTATCGCTGCCGTGTGATTGTCCCCTGCCGCAACGGACAACCACGTATTAACCGCGCCTATCCGTTCGGGCGTTTGCCTGTTCGTTGTCGTCCCGTCGCCCAACTGGCCATAGACATTGCTCCCCCAGGCCCAGAGAGTACCGTCCGATTTCACCGCCACCGTATGGTCAATTCCTGCCGCAACGGAAACCCATTTGTTTTCCACGCCTACTTGTTTGGGACTTGTTTCGTAACTGTAAAACCCGGCACCGCCGATTCCCAACTGGCCATTGTTGTTGTACCCCCAAGCCCAGAGCGTGCCGTCCGATTTCACCGCCACTGTATGAGTTCCCCCTGCGGCTACTGAAACCCACGTGTTGTCCGCGCCTATTTGCTGGGGACTGGTGTTGTACTCTCCGGTGCCGTTTCCCAACTGGCCCCGAAAATTATTCCCCCAAGCCCACAACGTGCCGTCCGACTTGATCGCGAAGGCCGAATCGGATGCCGATGCGGCTATGAACGCCCACGCGTTTTCCGTACCAACCTGTATGGGACTGGGGCTGAAATGCTCTTCGGGGCCGTCTCCCAATTGGCCGTCGTAATCATCTCCCCACGCCCATAGTGTGCCGTCCGATTTGATCACTGCCGTAAATGACCAACCTGCGGCAATCCTCGGCTGCGTCGCAGCTTGTGCATAACCGAGGAAAAGAGTTGTATATGCAAGGATAAACAACAGCGCCATAATGTTTCGTGCCGACATGTTTGTTCCCCGATGGGCATGGTTTAAGTTCCGTATCCGTTTCATTTTTGCTCCTCCCCGCAGGTTGGTCTCAGTGTTCTAAGCTTTATGGCGACACGGAGTTGATGCCGCCCGTACGTTTTAATGCGATGTGAGCTTCAGTATCCGGAATGAAGATTCGCCCCATTTCCTGAAACCATGTCATTATGACATGAGATTGATATCTGAATAGTAAATGGATAGTAATTTTTGTTATGAAAAGAAATGGTGCATACGTCATGCCATCTTGCATGCTTATTATGCTGCTGATAACAAGTATTGATATACGTCAATGAAATGCTGCCACAAGGTGATGTAAGGCCTGATTCATCGTAAATATCAGCTTTCCAAAAGCCTCTCTTCAGGATATTTCATGGTGAATTCGGTAATATTACTACGCAGGGCAGGACACTTTTATCCGATGATCCAGGTTAAACTTTCGAGAGCTTTGATAGAATGTTACTTTGATATAGAATGAATTTATCCATGCGGTGAGACATTTTCGCTTCATATATGGCGTAAGCTCAGGGTTGGGAGACATCCTCTGCAGCTTGCTGGCTTCAAGCGAAACGGCAATCACATAAAAAGGCACCGGTTTACAACAGCGCCCGATGATGTTGCTGGAGATCATATAAAACACCGAGCAGCTTCCGGGTCACCTATGGAGAGGGTATCCAGCTCTGACAATTGCCGTTGGGAGGGATCGGAACCGGGCGTTCACCTGACCGCCGGAATGCTCTTGTGATGAGCAATTCTTTGCTCTGCTACGAAAAACACGGTGGGAGAGGTGATCAGAATAATGCCGATGATGCTTGCCATATCGAATGAGCGATCCCAGATCAGAATGTCGAAACCAACCCCGAAGGCCACCTGGGCCAACGCAACAATGGCGTTAATTGTGGGGTCTCCGGCCATAAAGCCGCGTGTCATGGAGAGTTGTCCGACGGTTCCCAGGGCTCCGACTCCGACCAGCTTGACCAAAACCTGCCATGTCCAGTCCGCCTCCCGCGGAACAACGCAAAAGGACAGAAGCATTGCGATGAAGGACACGGTGCTGGCGATCATGGAAAAATGGGCCACGATCGTGGTCGGATGGAGTTTTTTCACAAGGTGGAGATTGTAGACCGCGATCGCACCGAAAAGGGCGCCGCCCAGGCCTACGAGGATGGCGAACCCGGCCTGCTCGAACTGAGGCTGCTGCACAAGCACAACCCCGATGGTGCCGCAGGCCACGCCCGCCCAGATGGAAGGTGAAAGACCCGCGCGCGTCACGCAGTACACCAGCAGGGCCATCCAGATGGGAGTCGTGTTGGTGATGGAGATAGATTCGGCAACGG
>JAEZXS010000373.1 GCA_023442755.1 Pseudomonadota bacterium
ATTCAGGGCACCTCTGGGGGGCGCTCTCACCGCCATTGAAGTCCTTTACCGGGAAGATTTCGAAACGGAAGGCATTATCCTCTGCATCATCTCTTCCGTTGTAGCCAATTCCATCTTTACGACCGTCTTCGGTCATTCCGCGATCTTTGCAATTCCACCGATCCGGTTTGAAAATCCGTCGGAACTTCTTGCCTGCGCCGCGCTGGGACTCCTGTGCGCCCCTTTTGGATTTTTTTATGTGAAGGTCTTTTACGGCCTGAGGGATCACTTTTTCAGCAAGTTCCCCATACGGAAGGCTTTTCGGCCCGCTATCGGAGGCCTGATGGTCGGGGTTGTCGCCCTCTGGAATCCTCTGATTCTGGGCAGCGGGTACGGCACGATGCAGGAAACGCTCATGGGGCGCGTGCCGCTCGCTTTGCTCCTGACCCTTGCCGTCCTCAAGATATTTACAACCTCGTTCACGATATCCTCCGGGGGCAGCGGAGGCGTTTTCGGACCTTCTCTTTTCATCGGGACCATGCTCGGGGGAGCGGTAGGGCAGTTCGCACACGAGTTCTTCCCCTCGATCGTGCAGCATCCCGGGGCGCTGGCCCTGGTCGGCATGGGGGCTTTCTTTGCCGGGGTGGCCAAAGCCCCGGTCGGCGCTCTTCTCATGGTCTGCGAGATGACGGGCGGCTATAACCTTGTCGTGCCCCTTATGTTTACGGCCGTACTTGCCATTCTCCTTTCACAGCACTGGAACCTGTATGAAAAACAGGTTCTGAACAAATTCCAGTCTCCCGCCCATAAAGGGGACCGGGTTTTCAACATCCTCCAAGCCTTGAAGGTGAGCGACGTATACTCCAGGGATTCCGCCGTTTCCCTGCTGCCGGAAGACATGAGCTTCGCGCAGTTGAAGAAACTGATGACCTGGAATCGCGATTCTTTTTTCCCGGTTGTGGACGAAAATTGCAGGCTGACGGGGATCTTGTCATGCGGTGCTCTGCGTGAGGTCCTCTTCGATCCAGGAGTGGAAAAGCTGCTGGTTGTCGGAGAACTTGCACTGCCGCCGGTGAGCGTTGCGCCGGAGGACACTCTGTCGGATGCTCTTGCGAGACTTATGCAGTCCGGCTACTCGGAGATTCCTGTCGAAGACGGCGGCCGGCAGGTCCTGGGAATGCTGCGGCTGGAGGATGTAATGCAGGCATACCACCACGGGGTGAAGAAGTTCCAGGAAGACCAGGGGTGATGCAAAGCCGCCAACACGCCGCATCAAACTGAAGTCTCTTTCGCAAATTTCCTCCGCAACAGGAAAAAACCAAGCAATCCCCCGCCCAGAAGCCAGTTTGCGCCCGGGGTTGGAGCGGCATATGTTTCTGATGCCCCGACCCAGCCGCTGCTCCCGCCTCCACCCGGGGTATTCTGCACGTGGATCGCGGCAAGCCATGTTCCCGCACCACCGGAGGGCGAGCTGAAAAAGTTCGTAAAATCGGTTGCAACGATGGTCCCGCTGGACGTCGTGATCAGGTAGGTTTGCGATTCTCCATTCAGAAACGCTTTTGTTGCAGGAGCGTAGGTAAACAGAATATCGTATCTCCCGTCGCCGTCAGCCTTGAATTTGTCAATGCCTGTCAAGACGCCGGCAGCCTGGGAAAAGCCCGTGTTTCCGGTCAGGGTGAAGGTGAGGTTTCCAAGGAGAGAATTCAGGGCCGGATTGATATTGAGAAACAGGGCGCTGGAAGGATCGAGGTTTTCTTTGCCCGTCAGCTTGCTGGTGATGACCATTTGCACTCCTCCCGCCACATCGGTAAAGGCGGCGGTCAGGGAGCCGGCCGGGGCGGTTCCGCTGAAAGTGCTTGCCGGATCGAAGAAAAGGGAAACTGCATGAGCCTGCGCGACAATGATGCTCAACAGAATAACAGTCGCGCAAAGTAGGGCTTTTCTTTTCATAATGCCTCCATGTTTTTGAGTTTCGAGTTCTCTTAACCTTGGTGGAGGCTTTTTGTGCAGGGGGAATAAAGGGGGAAGATAAGGGTTAGTAAGTTTACCTAAACTGGCTATTTATATAACGAATGCAATTATATAGTTCAATATACCGGCTTGAATTGCAGTGGGATGGTATTTTGGTGGGTAAGAAAGGGGGGGTAAAATTACCCTATGTATAATAAAAATATATCAATTTCAGTATATTAACTTGACGATCTCCGCTCGTCTCCCTCCCGCCGGGTGCGCTCGGCCCGGGCTGAAAAAAGCCTTGCGCCATAGAAAAGAACCACCGAGATGAATATGGAAATCCAGGCCACCGTTTTGGCCAGGGCTTTTCCCTGCCACAGTCCGACGAACCAGCGCCTGATTCCGTCCGCCAGAAGGCCCGCCTTCCCGCCGTACAGTTCCAGATCGTGGCGGTAGAGCTTGGAATCTTCCGGGTTTATGGGGTAGTACGAGCCGCCCGCCAGATCGTAACCCCAGTTGCTCTGGGATGGGCCGGCCGTCAGGTGGACGAGCAGGGCGATGCCCAGTCCTGCCAGCAGGATAATTCCCCCGATGAGATACAATCTGTGTGCTGTTTTGCTGTCTTCCATCTCCGGTTTGCTTTCGGATCGTCGTGTCGGTTCATTATCATAACCTGAAAACCGCTCGGGTCCATACAATCGTCATAGCGCGAGTTCGGTTTTGAAGACAAGCACTGCCCGGCCGCCCACACGGACCGTTTTCGGCCTTCCTTCCTCCATATCCACCGTGACGTCCACGATTCCCGGCCTTTTGATCGCCTCGCCCTGCATACCCCGGAAAGAAAAGCGCGCGCCTTCCACGTTAACGAGCCTGTGGCGCACCAGGTAGGCTCCAAGAGGCCCGTTCGCATTTCCCGTTACCGGGTCCTCGGCAATTCCGATCGCGGGCGCAAACATCCGGCCGTGAGCAAGCACACCCTCCGGACCGGCATCGAGGGTAAAGACGAAGTAGCCGTTGCAGGCGATTTCCCGGCTTATTTCGACAAGCCGGCCGAGATCGGGATTCAGCCGGTTGAGGGTGGATCGCTCCCTTATGCCCACCATTACCTTGGAATGGCCTGTGGACACGACCTGCACGGGACAGCGCGGATCGCACTGTTCGCGGATGAGTCCGAGAGCGGAAACGATCTCAGCCCGGCGCCCTTCGGGAAGAGGTTCTTCAAATTGGATCTCTCCCTGGGTCATCATTATCCTGTAGTCTTCATTCTCGCAAAAGATCTCGACCGGCAGGATTCCTGCGCCCGTTTTCTGCACGACGGTGCAGGAGGGGAGACACTTTTCCAGGGCGCGCACATAATGGGCGGCAACGGTTGCGTGACCGCAGGAAGGCACCTCGACCAGCGGGGTGAAATAGCGCAGCCGCACATCGTGGCCGGTGGAAGAGGGCGATAGAATGAAAGCCGTTTCCGAGTTGTTCAGTTCTCTCGCGATTGCCTGCATCTGTTCTGCCGAAAGCCCGTCCGCATCGGGAACCACCCCGGCAGGGTTGCCGCGAAAAAGCTCCGTAGTAAACGCATCGACCTGATAGAGTCTGTATCTCCTGCCCATGTGGAATCACCCCCCATTCAGGGAAATTTCGATTGTTTTCCGGTCCGATCATTCGAGAACTCGCAGCAGACTATCCAAGGTCTTGCGAATGGTCAATGGTCAAGACAATCCGCGGAACATTGCAGGCGGGGCCGCTTCCGGACGGTTTTCATTATTGTGAAATGAGTGACCTTATCCGATTTTACATTGACTTTCCGGAACTTTGTCATTAGTTGTAAGCTAATCGGATTGCGATGTTCAAATTTCCCCCTTTCATTTTCGCAGTTGCATTCGATCCGGATTAGAATTTCCTTCACAGTATTTCTTATCTGCTGCCGCTATCTCTCCCCTGTTTATCTGTTACCGGTCGACAATGTTTATCGAATCGGGTCCAGGTAATTTATTCCGCCAAACCACCCTGGTATACATATATTCTTCACCTCAAGCAGAGAAAGGAGAGCGTAATGAAAGCGGGTATCGTCTTTACCGGAACCGGTCCCATACTCATTCTGACGAGCTACAAATCTTTCGACGATCCGAATTTCATCAAAAAGCTGTCTGCGAAGGGGATAAAGAAATATATCGCCTATGAGCTTCCTGTCGACAGAGTGCAGGAAAAATATGTAGATCAGTTCGCCGTTATCAGGAACGACCTCTCCCAGAGCAACGATCTGCGTGTTCTCGACTACAACGGGCACAATGTCTTTACAATTTTTGCTTTCCGGGAACTGGGGCCTCCTTTTTACTGCGAATGATTGAAAAGCATCAGGGTCGGCAGGAGATTTCCATGGAAAAGAAGATACTTTTTGCTGTGGATGGTTCGGAAAAGTGCAATCAGGCACTGGGGATCGCCGGCAATCTTCTCAAAGACAGGGCCGGATGCCATATACTCCTCTTCCATTGTTTGCCCGAGCTGCACACACTCTTCCCGGAAGATTTACTGGCGGACGGCAGCACGCAGGCGCAGTTCGAAAGACTGGGACAGGCCGTTCTGGATTCTTCGCGCCGTGTCCTCGTAGGGTCAGGATTTCCCGATGACATGATAACGGTAAAATGCAAACCGGACAGCGTTGTGCCTTCATGTGACATTCTCAATGAGGCCGCCGCTTCGCGAATCGAGACGGTGATATGCGGAAGGCGCGGCAGAACTCCGAAAACAAACCTTCTCATCGGCAGCACGTCAAGCCGGCTGTCACAATACAGCACCATGAGAACGGTTTGGGTTGTCGATGCCCCGGTGCACCAGACGCGCAAGGTGCTCATACCCATGGAGGGCGGGCCAGATTCGCGGGCTCTTACCTTCTACGCAGCCGAATTCTTCGCTCCCATTCCCGATCTCGAATACACGCTGCTGCACTTCATGCCCAGGCTCCCCTCCCGGTTCTGGGACCATGGGAGCATTCTCGGCCGGGAAGAGGAAAAGAAAAGAAGGGATCAGTTGCACGAGTGGCGCAGCGAGACGTTGCGGGAGGTCGAGAAGTTTCTCTTCGAAGCGCGCGATGCGCTGATCGGATGTAGTGTGCCCCCCGAGAAGGTGCATACCCGGATCGTACACACGAAGGAAGATATGGCCAAGGACATGTTGGCCGCGATAGAGCGCCGGCAGTACCAGTTTGTCCTGATCGGGAAGAAGAGCTTCAAGGAGCAAAAGCCTTTCCTCCTCGGGAGCAACGCAAACAAGATACTGAAGAATGCAAGAAACACTATTCTCTGCCTGGTAGACGCGTGTTGAGCGACCCGTAGTTCCAGTATTTTGTGGGAGCGGCTTTCAGCCGCGCAGACTGTTGAAAAAGGCCCCAATCCATCACCCCGACGAACCCCGGATCGGGTCCGGGGCAGGCGTCGGGGTTCATAAGTGCTTGAAAACACTCTTATCTGACTTCAAAGTCAGAGTCTTCGTTCAGACCGCGTCCGAAGGATGCGGCGGCGTTGCTGGATTCCGGCTTTCGCCGGAACGACGATCACGATGATTTTAGAGTTTGTCATCAATCTGAGCGGCTTTCAGCCGCGATTGGACAAATGGAGCACAGTGAAACGGGGCAGGATTATGGGTTTTGCTTTTTGCGCGCGAATCCCGTGTGGGCGAAGCGAAGAATAAAACTCAGGCGGTCCGACTGTGCTTTTTCCCTGAAGCATCGAGGCTGGAAGCCTCTCCCATGACAAAAGCACTGGACGGCTTCTGCGGCAATGTCACAATAAAGGTGGAACCTTCTCCCGGCTTGCTCTTCGCTGTGATGGTTCCTTCATGCCGTTCGACAATTTTGCGGCAGATGGCAAGTCCCATCCCCGACCCCTTGAAGGCGCTGCTCCTGCCGTGAAGCCGCTGGAAGGGCTGGAATATTTTCTCGAGGTATATTTCCTCGAACCCGATCCCGTTGTCTTCGACGTATATCCGGCATGAACCGTTTGAAGGACTGCTGCCGTAGACCTTCACGACAGGCCTGACATCCGGTTTGTGGTATTTTAGAGCGTTTCCGATCAGGTTCTGGAACAGCTGCCTCATCTGGCTCGGGTCGGCATGTATAGGCGGCAGTTCATCGATCTTGATTACCCCTCCGCTTTCTTTCAGGGAAACTTCCAGGTCGCGCGCCACTTCCTCTATCAAACCCTTCAGATCGAGAGGAACAAAGGGTTCGGCCCTGGTGGTCACTCGCGAGTATTGCAGCAGGGCGCCCAGCAGGTCCTGCATGCGGTCCGTTGCGCTTCGCATTTTTTCGAGATATATGAGCCCGTCGCCTGTGAGGATCTCCGAGTAGCTGTCCTTCAGAATGCCCCCGAAGGTGGACAGCTTCCGGAGTGGCTCCTGCAGGTCATGGGAGGCCATGAACGCAAAGTTCTCCAGCTCCGTGTTGCTTTTTTCCAGTTGCTTCATGTAGGAATTTATCTGCTTTTCCGCGTCCTTTCGCTCGGTGATGTCCCTGTCGATCTCCAAGAATCCGGAAGGCTTGTTGTCGGAATCCCGCTTGACCGCCCATCGGCTTGCAACGATTATCTCGTTTCCCGATCGGGTCCTGTGGCGCAGTTCGCCTTCCCACTGGCCGCTGGCGATCACATTTTCGACGATTGATTCCAGCGGATTCGGGAATTCGGTTTTCAATATGTCGTGCGCTGTCCGTCCAAGGACTTCCTCCTTCGACCATTGATATGTCTTTTCCGCACCTCTGTTCCAGAAAACAATCCTGTCCTTTGTATCGCGGACTATGATGGCGTCGTGTGCAAGGTCGAGAAGCATCGCGTGGTCTTTCAGGTTGGCGATATGTTCGGCAAGCCTGCCGACCATGGACTGGAGAGTGGAGAGGAGCAGACCGATTTCATCGTTGCCTCCCTTGCGCAGGGGCGCCGAGAAGTCGCCGGCCCTAACTCGCTCCGCATACTGCACGGCCTCCCGCAACGGCCTGTTGATGCTGAAAGCCACCGCAAGACAGATTGCAATTCCTGCCAGAATGCCGACTGCGCCTCCCACAACGATCAGGTTTTCCGTAAGGGCGGTGAGCCTGCGCAAATTGGCCTGACGTACCTTGAGAAGAGAAAGCTCTTCCCCCTTAATTTGTGACAGGGTGCTCCGAAGCGCTTCCATCTGCCGCATGCCGTTTTCGGAGTCGATGAAGTCGATCACGGCCTGGTACGGCTTGGTTCCTTCGTTTACTTCCTTGCGAAGGGAAATGAGCGGATTTATTTCCGTTGCCAGCCAGCGTCGATACAGTTCGTGCAATCGGGAGAGCAGTTCCTGCTGCTCAGGCTTGTCCGAAGTGAGTATTTTGAGTGTGTTGTAATTGGATTCAAAAGCGTTCATCCCGTGATGGAGCGGTTCCAGGTAGGCCTCTATGCCCGAAACGGCGAATCCACGCTCTCCGGTTTCAATGTTGATGAGGTCCATCGCGACTGCATCGGCCTTTCCGATCACCCGGTGGGTGTGCAAAGCCATCTGCTGCGCAGAGGCCATCCTCTCGATGGTATAGTGGCTGATGGTGAGCAGCAGGACGAAAGCGGATATGATGATGGTGGACCCCATCATAAGTTTTGACGAAATTTTCATTCTACATTCTCCTGCCGTCCCCGGAAGCACAGGAATCCAGGCCCTTGAAATTTCGCAGCCTCACATGTCCTCCCAACTCACCTGTTTTACGGGAAGTCTCGCAATGATTTTCGATCCCCTGCGGGGATCGCTCTCCGCCCAGATGTTTCCTCCGTGCCGCTCCACGATCTTGCGGCAGATGGCAAGCCCCATCCCGGTCCCTTCATACTTATCGCGCGCGCGGAGCCGCTGGAACGGCTTGAAAATCCGCTCGGCAAACTGCTGTTCGAAACCGATTCCGTTGTCTTTCACCGAGATGTCGCAGTACTCATGCCCGTTGCACTTTGCGGCGATCGTGATGCGTGGGGGCGCTTGTCCCCGGAATTTCAACGCATTGCCGATAAGATTTTGAAAAAGTTGGAGCATCTGGGTTTCATCCGCCTCGATGGCCGGTAAATCCCGGATTTCTATGCTCGCACCGGTCTTTTTTACCTCGTCTTCGAAAATATCGGCAGCCTCCCGGGCTATTTTGGCGAGATCCATCTTTTTCAAAGGCTTGGGCATAGCGGCGACTCTCGAGTACTGCAGCAGATCGTCGAGGAGTTGGCGCATTCGGCCGGCCGAGAAAAGGATCCGGTCGAGATATCCCTGTTTTTTTTCGTCAAGAGGAGCTGACTGCAGCATGCTGCCGAAAGTCTGTATCTTCCGGAGCGGCTCCTGCAGGTCGTGAGAGGCTACGAATGCGAATTCCTGCAGTTCCGCATTGATCAGCTCGAGTCTTGCCATGTTGCTTTTCAGGGCCTTTTCCGCGGCCTTCCTTGCCGTTATGTCGCGATTTATCTCAAGAAAGCCGATGGGGGCGCCTTCCGGACCCGGCTGCAGGGCCCAACGGCTCTCGGCAATAATCTTTTCCCCGCTCATCACGGTGTGTCTCAACTCCCCTTCCCAGTACCCCTCACGGTGAACATGTTCCTTTATCTGCTCGATCGGGACGGGGAAAAGGGTTTGCAGCAGGTCCTTTATGGGCCTCCCGACTGCCTGTTCTTTGGTGAATCCGTAGAGTTCTTCCGCACCTTTGCTCCAGAACGTCACCCTGTCGTTATTGTCCCGCACCACAATCGCATCGTGGGCCATGTCCAGAAGAGCTGCCTGATTCTGCAGTATCCTGTTTGCCTCCAGCAGTTCGGCCGTACGCTCCCGGACTCGGACTTCAAGCTCGTCGTGCGACTTTCTCAATTCATTTTCCATCTGTTTCCGTTCGGTGATGTCTCGTGCAATATGCACGGTGCCGAGCAGCTTGCCCTGTGCGTCCAGAAGAGGCGTCACGCTGAGCAGAAAATTCCCGCCGAGGTGTTCATCGCGGATCTCCACAATGTGTTCCTTTCCGTCTGCCAGCATGCGGGAGTGAGGGCAGAAATCCGGAGGCATATTCGTTCCGTGCATGCATCCGAAACAGTGCAGTCCGATACACTCTTCCGGGCTCTTCCCCAATCGCCTTGCCATTGCCTTGTTGACGCGGACGAACCTGTACTGGGGGTCCATGATTGCGACCATGTCCGGCACACTGTTGAAGGTCATTTCCCAATCCTGGTTGGCGCGCACGAGTTTAGCTTCCATCTGCATGCGATGGGTTATGTCGATGACGGTGCCGAGCAGCCGGACGGCCCGCCGCTGCCCGTCAACGGTATCGAAGAACGCCTGGGAGCTGGCGGCGATCCACCGTTCGGAGCCGTTTGGCAGCAGGATCCGGTATTCGATGTCCAACCGGCCGCCGCCGGACGGGTCCATCGCCTCCCGTGACGCATCCTGAACGCGCTGGAGGTCCTCGGGGTGTACACGATCGAGAAATCCCCGGAAATCCACTTGCGCATCCGGGGGGAGCCCGAATATTTCCTTGCAGCGCTCGGACCAGTCCAGCTTTCCGGTGATGGGGTCAAAGTCCCACGTTCCGAGTTTTCCCGAGTCCAGGGCCAGACGCAACCGCTCCTCCCGTTCCCGGATCTCCTTCGCGGCGCTCTCCCGCTCTTCGGCCAGCCTGGCCAGGCCCTCCGCCTCCTTGGCCTTCTCGACCGACCGGTACATGAAATCCGAAATGTAGGAGATCAGGATGCACGTGGAGATGAAAATGATAATTGTCACTATATCGGCTGTGTCTTTAACCCATAGCAGGCCATACGGTTCGATGAAAAAAAGGTGTGAAAGCAAAGCGGAAAGCATGGTTGCAAGCAGGCCGGCACGCATTCCCCCGTATATGCCCGAGATCATGACGGCCGGATAGAATGTCAGAAAGGGGATGCTGACTCCAATCCCTCCGAGTGCAAAGCGCAGCACGGCGGCGGCAATAACGATCAATGTGGCGGCGATGAAGCCCGTCACCGGGCGAACAGTGCTCATATTCCACCTCGAGGAACTCTAACCTCTCAATGTGCGCACCTCCCCCTCGCATTATTTTTCCCTCAATATACAAGGTAATGGCGGACCGGCCCGGAACAACCAAAGACAAAAGCATCGACAGTGTTTAAACTTTTTAGCTTTATCCATGCCTTGATTTTCAGCGCACTATCGTTAATTGTTGTGAGTCGGGCTTGCACCTATCCAGATGGGAGAATCAGGTAAATGCTTGAAAATCTCGATCCTGTCGTACTGTCTCGAATCCAGTTTGCATTCACTATTTCCTTTCACATTATTTTTCCGGCTTTTACTATAGGCCTGGCGAGCTGGCTGGCAGTACTGGAATGGCGCTGGCTGAGGACGGGCAACTCCGTTTATGCCGACATCTACGGCATGTGGGTAAAGATATTTGCCGTCGCGTTCGGAATGGGCGTCGTGTCCGGCGTGGTCATGTCGTTTCAGTTCGGCACGAACTGGTCGGTGTTTTCCGACAGGTCGGCAAATGTACTCGGTCCGCTGCTGGGCTACGAGGTATTGACAGCTTTCTTCCTGGAGGCTTCGTTTCTTGGCATCATGTTGTTCGGCTGGAACCGGGTCAGCCCCGGCATGCACTTCGCGGCAACCATACTCGTGGCCGTTGGGACGGTGGTGTCCGCTTTCTGGATCCTGGCCGCCAACAGTTGGATGCAGACGCCGCAGGGATACCGGGTGGGGGAATACGGTCTTCTTTATCCGACCGACTGGCTCCAGGTTATTTTCAATCCTTCCTTTCCATACCGCTTCTTCCACATGGTTACTGCAGCCTACCTGACCACTGCTTTTACCGCCGCCGGGGTCGGCGCCTTCTACCTTTTCCGGGGCCGTCATGTAAGCCATGCGCGCGTCATGCTTGGAATGGCGATGATCATGGCGATCTTTGTCGCCCCGGCGCAATTGGTGATCGGTGATGCCCACGGCATCAACACCCTAGAATATCAGCCCGCCAAGGTCGCCGCAATTGAAGCGGCTTGGGAAACCCGGCGCGGCGCTCCGCTGACTCTTTTCGGCTGGCCCGACCAGCAGGCGGAAAAGACCCTGTATGCTATAGAGGTCCCGAAGCTGGGGAGCCTGATCCTCACTCACGACGTAAACGGGGAGGTCAAGGGACTGAAATCCTGGCCCAAGGAGGACTGGCCTCCAGTGGTCTGGGTATTCTGGCCCTTTCGCATAATGGTGGGGATGGGATTGTTGATGGCTTTCACCGGCCTGATGGGATTGGTGCTTTACCTGAGAAAGAGGCTGTTCGATACGCGGTGGTTTCAAATCTGGTGCATGGCGATGACCCCGCTTGGATTCATTGCCGTGCTGAATGGGTGGCTGGTCACCGAAGTCGGAAGACAGCCATTCCTGGTCTACAATGCCATACGCACGGCGGAAGCGGTCTCACCGGTTCCCGGCAACCCCATAGCCATGTCCCTGGTAGCCTTCCTGCTCACCTATTCGGTCGTATTCGGGGGAGGGAGCTATTACATCATCAAGCTGATCAGGAAGGGGCCCGGGGAGGACACGGGCCTGTATGGAGCGCATGGAGTCAGGAAGCCTCCATTGATAACGGAAATCGGCTCCGGAAAGGAGGAACGCCATGACTAGCCTGGACCTGCCTCTCATATGGTTCGTGCTGATCGTTACGGCACTCTTTCTCTATGTACTGCTGGACGGGTTCGACCTGGGGATCGGCGTTCTGTTTCCCTTTGCTCCTTCGGACAAGAGCAGGGACAGGATGATGAATTCCATCGCGCCCTTCTGGGACGGGAACGAAACCTGGCTGGTGTTGAGCGGAGGAGGCCTGTTTGCGGCCTTTCCGCTGGCCTACGCGATCCTTATGCCCGCGCTCTACATGCCGATCATATTCATGCTGCTGGGGTTGATATTTCGCGGCGTGGCCTTTGAATTCCGATTCAAAGCGGTCAAATCGCGCGTTTTCTGGGATTATGCATTCCACTTCGGATCAGTTACGGCTACCTTCATGGAAGGGGTGATTATCGGGGCCATCGTCAAGGGAATCCCGGTCGCGGGGAGGAGTTTCGCGGGGGATCCCTTTGACTGGTTGAGCGCGTACAGCGTAATGACGGGGGTGGCTCTGCTGTTCGGATACGCTCTGCTGGGGGCGACGTGGCTGGTGATGAAAACGGACGGAGAAACCCAGGAATGGGCGAGAAAGTGTGCCGCGTATGCCTTGGGCTACGTCGGCCTCTTTTTGGCCATCGTGAGCGTCAGCGTGCCGCTCATGAACGATGTCGTAAGGACGTTCTGGTTCAGTCTTCCCAATTTTTTCTATCTGCTGCCTCTCCCGGCTGCAACGGCATGCCTTTTCATCCTCATCTGGTCCGATCTGCATTCGAAGAAAGAGTCCCGGCCCTTTTACGCCACCATCGGCGTCTTCCTGCTGAGCTACCTTGGCCTGGGCGTCAGTTTCTGGCCGTGGATGATCCCGTATGCGATAACATTCAGGCAGGCTGCTGCGGGAGCGAGTTCACAGGGCTTCATGCTGGTCGGCACCATGATAGCCCTGCCGGTTGTCATCACCTATACGGCGTACAGCTATTACCTGTTTCGGGGAAAAGCGTCGCATGAAGGCTATTACTAGGCAGTAAACGGCTTCACCGAAAACTGCCGGGAGGCGGACTATGAAAGGGTCATGGGCACTGGTAACGGGCGCTTCCGCCGGCATGGGGCAATCCATCGCCCGGGTGCTGGCAGCGCGCGGGGTGAACCTCCTGCTCAACGCGCGAAGGGAAGACCGGCTGATGGAGCTTCAGAGGGAACTGGGCGGCAGGCATGGAGTTCGGGTGGAGCCGCTGCCCTTCGATATCCGCGACTACAAACAGTGCGAGTCTGCCGTGCAGGGCAGGGCGGACCTGGTCCGGCAGGTTTCCATCCTCGTAAACAACGCGGGGCTGGGCAGAGGAACCGGTCCCGTGCACGAGGGCGCGATCGAAGACTGGGAACAGATGCTCGATACGAATGTGAAGGGCCTGCTCTATATGACCCGGCTCATTCTCCCGCACATGGTGGAGCGCAACACTGGACACATCGTCAACATCGGTTCCGTGGCAGGGCGCTGGACGCTTGCGGGAAGCGTGGTTTACTGCGCCACGAAGTTCGCCGTGCGGGCGATTACCGACGGGTTGCGCATGGACCTGCTGGGGAAAAATATCCGGGTGACGAATATCGAGCCGGGGGTCGTGAAAACCGAATTCAGCCTGGCGCGCCTGAAGGACCGGGCGAAAGCGGATGCGGTTTATGAAGGATTCAGGCCGCTCCAGCCCGAAGACATAGCCGAGGCGGTGGTCTGGTGCCTGGAACGGCCTGCTCACGTCAATATCCAGGAAATGGTCGTTTTCCCCACGGACCAGGCCGGGGTGGGGCAGATGTACCTGCACCGCAGCCCGGCAGCCGGTCCCGAGTAGGGAATCAGATGGCTTCCAGGCCGAGGTCTTTCAGTTTGGCGTCGCCAGGCCTGGTGGTTTCCGGGTCCCATCCACGGGTTTGGTAGTACTGGGTCAGCAGGGAATCGAACTGCTCCCGGTTCAGCACCGCGCCCTTCTTTGGCCCGATCGTGAAGGCATCTTCGAAAAACCGGTCGGGAAGCCGGTCGTCAACACGCCGGAAGCCCTCGCGGTAGTTGAACATCTTCTCCAGGTTGAAGATCCTTTCCCCCGTTTTGAGAAATTCCGCCTTGTCGTATTCGTGCCCGGTTATCGCCCCGAGTATCGAAAACAGGGATTCTTCCAGCGCGGTTTCGCGCATCGGAAAGAAGCACATCCCGATCGAATCCAGCATGGCCCGCATGTTCTGCATCTCTATGTTGTCGCCGTTGAGGTGGCAGGCGCCCCGGTTTGCGGTAACGTAGGAAATGGCGCGCGGTGGGTTGGCCTGGACGTTGTGGGCAGCCAGTTCGTGGCCTTTCACGTGTATCGCGAATTTCTCGCTGCCGTTCCCGATTTTCCGGGAAAGGGCCAGCACGCCCTGGGATGCAAGGTCTCCCACCCCCTCGCGGGAGGCGATTTTGTCAATCATCGCAAGTGTCGCGTCGACGTTTCCCCACTTCAAATCGATCCCGTCCAGGAATTTCCGATCGATCATCCTCTTTTCATAGGCTTCCATGAGAAATCCGATGACATTTCCGGTCGAGATCTGGTCCAGGCCGAGGTCGTCGATGTTGTAGACGGCTTTGAGCATTCCGGCCATGTCGGATATGAGCAGATTGGACCCCAGCATGATTCCGGTCTCGTACTCCGGACCGTCATGGACTATCCCGCCGTATTTGCCCCGCGCCAGCCCGCTCTTCTTGCAGGCCATCGGGCAGCAGTAGCAGGCGATGTCCCGTACCCAGACGTCCCGTTTTGCCGCGTCGCCCCCGATTTTGTCCGCTTCCGGGAAAGTCCCCTCGCGGTAGTTTCGGACGGCCGCGGTTCCGGCATTGCTGTTCCCTGCTATGGACCGGGCGGTGCCCTGTTCCATGAGGACCTTGGTGAGCGGGGAGTTTTTAAGGGTCAGTCGTGCTTTTTCCAGGGCGGCAAGAAACCGCTTGTGGTCCGCCACGCCCGGCAGCCCGGAACCGCGGACGGCAATGGCCTTCAGGTTTTTGGAACCCATGATGCAGCCGACGCCGCCGCGTCCGGCCGCACGGGCTGCCGTATGGAGTATGCTCGCGTAGGAGACCGTTTTCTCGCCGGCCGGTCCTATGTAGCAGGTCTTGAACCGGCGGTCCCCCAGTTCCTTGAGGAAAACCCTGTCAAACGCATCGGTACGCATTCCGCGGAATTTCCGGGCATCCCGTATCTCGACCTTGCCGTCCTCGATTACGATGCTGCAGGTATCGTTCGCCCTTCCGGTGACAACGATCGCATCATAGCCCGCAAAACGAATCTCGGGGCCGAAGAAGCCCCCCATATTCGCGTAGCCCACCGTCGAGGCGCAGGGATAGTCGGATTTGAGAGGCGAGGTGCGTGGGGATTTGGTCACCACGCAGGTTCGCGAGGCGGCCGGGAAAGGAAATCCGGAAAGCGGTCCGGGCATGAAAATGAGCGGGTTGTCGGGCGAGAGCGGGTCGGCGCCGGGTTTTTTCATCCGGTCCCAAAGTATTTTCATTCCAAGTCCGCGTCCGCCTACGAATTTGGCTACGTCTGCGGCAGGGAGGGGCGCCTTTTCAATTTTTCCGCTCGTCAGGTCGACTTCCAGTATTACTCCGTGATAACCAGGCATGCCGCTCATTTTGGACCTCCGAAATCTGCCGTGCCATACCAGCTCATTGCCAGTTCCGCGGCAATTTTCTCGGGGGCAAGGCCGTGGAATTTCCCACCGGACACAACCTCGACGAGGCTTAGCGCCCCGAAGGGGCACCACTTTACACATTGCGGGTCGCCGCTGCAGAGGTTGCAGAGGTGCTCGGGCGAACCCGTTTTCGGGTTTGGGACGATCACCCCCGTCCTCTTGGCGCCGCAGGCCTCGGAGCAGCTTCCGCACCCGGTGCACCGGTCGGCGTCGTTGCGTATGGTGCGAGTCAATTCGTCCCGGTAGAGCGCCCGTCTTCCGGTCCGGGGATCAGGGTCGACCGGGCAGGCCTCCACGCAGGGAGCGTCCCCGCACATGGCGCAGACATTCGGGATGTCCACATCCGGGTTGAAATTCTCGACCCGAATGTTCGAAAAGTAGGGATTGCCGAGCCCCGGCATGGTCTCGCCATTGACCGCAACCGGCCTGTTCCGGGACGAGCACACGGTTTCGCAGGTCCTGCACCCGGTACATTTTCCATAGTCTACGAGGACCATTTTCGAGACGGGCTGCCCCGAGTCCGCCCAAGCCGCATGGATGCCCATCCGGTTGAACAGGAAGAGCGCACCTCCTCCGATCCCGGCGCTTTTCACGAATGCCCTGCGGGTGATCTTCGGACCTTCGCACCGGCTTACCCCGTCGTCATTCTTTTCCCCATCCATAGTCAAACTCCCGTTTGGCCGGACCGTGTCAAAGCCCGGCTGTCAGCTTCATCGAATCCTTTTTTCCAATACCCTCCGCACCAGGCGCAGGTTCAGCAAATGTAATGATCTATTCATCACGGGAGAATAGCAAGCATGGTTTTTCGGGGCAGGAAAACCCCAGGAAAGTCATCCGGCAGAAGTGATACCGATTTCCATCCTCTGAAGGGACGGAATCAATTCCTTTAGAGAAAAGACCTCCAGCGAGACCCCTCCGGAATAGGACTCTCCGAGCGCCCGGCGGATCGTGTCCCACACATCGTCCGGAATCCACTGGACTCCCACGTGGTCCTTGCCGTTTTTCACCCCGTGCAGATGGACCATCGAACACCTTGCGAGGTATTGCCGAATCGTTACCGCCAGTTCGAAACCGCCGCGAAGCATGTGGCCTATGTCCAGGCAGAGGTGCATGCCGAAACGGTCGGCAAGGGGCAGGACCGTCTCCGGGGGATAATCGAGGTTTTCCAGGGCGATCCGACGCGGATCGATCCCGCCATCGACCAGTTTTTCGAGCGATTCGGAAGTCCGATCCAGCCACGCCTGCCGGTCGGGGCTCCTGCTGCCGTCGGCATTTTCGCTTTCGCAGTGAAGGACACAGG
>JAEZXS010000374.1 GCA_023442755.1 Pseudomonadota bacterium
CGCGATCTTTTTCCGGAAGGGTTTCGACTCGGAGAGCCCCAGAACCTGGAATCGCTCCGGTCTGTCGCGCGTGTGCTTTTGATACACGGGCAGGAGGACCGCGTAGTCGACTGGCATCATGCGCTCGAAATCTACGACCGTCTCCAGGACCCGAAAAACCTGCTCCTGATGCGCACCGCCGACCACCAGTTCCTCGACCCGGAATGGCGGCTGGCCGCATTGCGCGCAAGCCGCGACTGGTTTATGACATATTTCCCGACGGCCCAAGGGGATATATCTTAATGTAATCCATGCATTCAGAAAGGTGAGACTCTCATGCGAATTCGGAAAATATCCGGGATATCTTTTTCCTTCCTTACCGCTGCAGCCCTTTTTCTCTCCTTTCTTGCCCTGCTCTGCGTATCGCCGGCCCTGGCCGCTTCCGCCCAGCCCCCGGTAGAGCTGAAAATCCTGCACGTCAACGACACTCACGGCCACATCATCCCTTACATAGAAAACAGCATCAGCACGCAGGTCCCGGTCAGCGGCGCCGACTACATGGCGAAGATGATCGAAAAGGAACGCGCCGCCAACCCGGACGGGACGATCGTGCTCTCCGCGGGCGATATGTTCCAGGGGACGCCCGTATCCAACATCTTTCGCGGCAAGCCCGTGATCGAAATCATGAACTACCTGAAATTCGACGCCATGGCCCTCGGCAACCATGAATTCGACTGGGGCCAAGACGTCCTGCACGAGATTATCTCCTCCGCCGCCTTCCCGGTTTTGTCCGCCAACATCTCCCGGAAGGACGGAAAACCCTTCGAGGGAGCGAAGCCCTACGTAATAATCGAGCGCAAGGGACTGTCGATCGCGATAATCGGCCTCACCACCCCCGAAGCGCCCGTCACCTCCAAGCCGGGCAACCTGGTCGGGCTCAGCTTTGCCCGTCCCGCCGACATAATGCCCCGGCTCGTGAAGGAAGTACGGGCAAAAGGGGCGGCACTCGTGATCGTCCTTTCCCATATCGGCCTTAACGCGGACAAGGAACTGGCGAAGGCCGTTCGCGGAATCGACATCATCGTGGGCGGGCACAGCCACACGGTTGTTCCCGACCCCGTGAACCAGTCCGGAACAGTCGTCGTACAGGCGGGCTCCAACGGCCTCTACCTCGGCGTCCTGGATATCGTCTTCGATCCTGCGAAGAAGGAGGTTACCGGCTACACGGAGAAAAACGAACTGAAGCTGGTGTCGGCCGGCACCGAAGACCGCTCCGACCCTGCCGTGGCCCAAATCGTCGATAGTTATGAAAAGAAGGTCCGGGAGGAATTTTCGAAGGTGATAGGGCTGGCCGCGCTCGATCTGCTGAGGCAGCCCGGAGCAGAATCCAACCTCGGCGACCTGATTACGGATGCCATGCGCGAGTCCTCCGGAGCGCAGATTGCATTCTATAACGGCGGCGGCATCCGCACAGACCTTCTGAAAGGGCCGATCACTCTCGAATCGGTCTACACGGTTCTGCCCTTCGACAACGACATCGTGACGATGGACCTGACCGGAAAACAGATCAAACAGCTCCTGGAAAAAAGCGGCAACAGGGACAAAATTCTGCAGGTCTCCGGCATGACCGTGCAGTACGACCGGACGAAGCCGGCCGGCTCCCGCGTGGTGTCGATGCAAATTGCCGGAAAGGCCCTGTCCCCAAATGCCGTTTACCGCGTGGCAATCAACGACTTCCTGGCAGCCGGGGGCGATCAGTTCGCAACTTTCACACAGGGCAAGAATCCCGTTTTCGGCTCCCCGGTAAGAGACGTCGTGTCCGAGTACATCCGGAGCCATTCGCCGCTGGACGTACGGGTTCAGGGACGAATCGCCTTCAAGTGATCGGTGGAGCGAGCCGTGAGCGAACACATCGAGATCTTTGTAAATGGCAGGAAAATCGGCCTCTACAGGGGCCTTAAAGTGAAGCACGCCCTGATCGCCTACGACCAGGACGCCTACGGGGCCGCCCTTGCCGGGCATGCCCGCGTCGAAGACGAAAATGGTTTTGCCCTCGGGCTTGAAGGAGGGCTAACCGGAGGCGAGAAAATTTTTGTTAAGGCGGTCAAATCCGAAGATTGACTCAGACTCGATCAGAAATTCAATCATCTCCGAAAAACATATAGGTCCAATAGGACTTATTTAAAAGCTGAGTCGGAACCATCGCGGGCGGAGCCCGCTCCCACAATTATCCTGATTTTCTTCGGTCCGACGTTGCCCCCTATCGGCCGCAGGAACTGCGGCTTCAATTTTATGAATGGCTGCGGCCGGGCGGTAGGCTTCGCGGCTGGTGCTCCGCAAAGCGGAGCGGAGCAGCGAAGCCAAGTGAGTCACGCGAAACGCGTGACGATGGGGGTGCGGGGGCGCGAGTCCTCGCGCTTTTATGCCTTATGCCTTTCGCCTTATGCACTTTGCCTTTTGCCTTCGCTTTCCGGGTTCCTGCTTCCAACAATCCGCCAGACGACCACCCCGCTTAATCACGCCGGGCAGAAATGCCTGAAGATCGCCCGCACTTCTCTTCTCAATCTCAAAAGATCCTGCCAGGTCTCTATGCCGTTTCCGTGGTCCTTGGGCGGCCAGAGTCCGAGGGCGAGCATCCCGGCGAACTGTTGCGCGTTCACCCGGGCCGAACTGGCGTTCGTGTAGAGGCGGAGGCGGTGGTCCAGGGCGCGGAGCGTTTTGAAGCAGGATGCGACCACCCCTGCTCTGTCCGAATTACCACCTTGCAGGAGCGCGGGATCGCAGGCGGATTTTCTGACGGAGCCGAAGCTTTGGGGGCGGCTTTTGAACCCGTCCACCAGGAGCGTTCCCTGGACGAGGAATTCGATATCGGCAAGGCCTCCCAGGCCAAGCTTCAGATTGATGTCCGTTTCGGTTTCCTCCGCCCTCTCCTTTTCCATCCGGTCCCGGAGGTGGCAGATGCGGGGCCATACGGTTTCGGAGGGGCGTTCGCGCAAACAAAGGTCGCGGGCGCGTTCTTCGATCCACCGGCCCAGACCGGGGTTCCCGGCGATATGGCGAACGCGCAGGAGAGCCTGGATCTCCCAGATATCCGCATTGGTTTCGTAGTATTCCAGCCAGGATTGTTGGGTTACAACCAGCGGCCCGTAGTTTCCGGTGGGGCGGAGCCGTGCGTCGACTTCATACCCCGGCCCTTCCTGGAAGGGGGTTTTGAGCATGTTCATGAAGCGCTGGATGAGGCGCACGACCGGCCCCGGTATCTGGTCTTCGCTTTCGCCCGGCTTCGGCGTATAGACGAAAACGAGGTCGAGGTCCGACAGGTAGCTCATCTCGCGGCTGCCGAGCTTGCCCATTCCAAGCACGGAAAGGGGGATGTCTTGGGGAAGGTCCAGGTCCCGGCGGACCGCTTCGAGGGTGTTGCGGATGACGAAGTCGGCAACCGAGCTGAGTTCCTGTTCCAGAGTGTCGAAATCGATCTCGCCGGCGAGGTCCGCGAGGATCAGGCCAAGCGTGCGCTCGTTGGAGAGGCGCCGCAGCCAGAGGAGTTTTTCTTCGTAGTCCCCCGCGTTTTCCATGAGGCGGGAGGATTCGGCTTCCCATTGGGAACCGGGAACGAACCGGCCTGGACCGAGAGCGACGCCCTCGACAAGGCCGGGGTTGTGCGTAAGGAGGGACGAGAGCAGTTCGCTGGACGCGAGTGCCCGGCACAGGGGGGCGATCCAGGGATTGTCGGCGCCGAAGAGCTTTTTCAGGCCCGGCCTACGGGCAACGCGGGAAAAGTAGTTGTCGAGGCGGAAGAGCACCTTCGTCCGGACTTTTTCGTCGGTATCGTCTTCGATTCCGGCGTATTCTTCCAGGATGCGGAAGACATCGGCCTCGATTCCGGAAAAGGCATGCAGGGTCTCCCGGAGTTTCGCGAGGGGCTCGGCGGGAAAGTTGTCAAGCCGGGCCGACGGCCGCGGTGCTTCCTGCTGCTCCTCGTTCGAATCCGGTTCCCGGAACAGGCTGGTGAAGTGGCCGTTCACCCGGGAGCAATGCTCGGCCAGGGCCTGCATGAACGCCTCTTCGCGATCGAATCCCATGGCGAGGACGAGCCTGCCCCGGGCGTCTTCGGATTGTGGAAGACGCTGGGTCTGGCGGTTCTGGTCGAGCTGAATGCAGTGCTCGACATTGCGCAGGAAGATGTACGAATCCTTCAGTTCGCTGGCGGTCTGCGCGGGGACCAGGCCGAGCGCGGAAAGCTTTTCGAGGCATTTCAGAGTGTTCGGTTCGTCCAGTTCGGGTTGTCGCCCGCCGTAGATCAGTTGCATGGATTGAACGAGGAACTCGATTTCCCTGATCCCCCCGATTCCGAGCTTTACGTCGAACTGTCTGCTGCCCGGCCTGAACCGGACGGATTCCGTGAGGATGCGGTTTCGCATGGCGCGCAGTTCGGCAAGCGCCTGGAAATCGAGGAAGCGGCGAAACACGAACGGCCGAATCTCGTGCAGGAAGGCCGTTCCGCCGGACCGGTTTCCGGCGACAGGCCGGCACTTGAGAAGCATCTGCCGCTCCCAGGCAAGCCCGTGGAGCAGGTAATAGTCGACGGCGGCGCTCATCGACGGCACGAGGATCCCGTCCTTGCCCTGCGGCCGGAGCCGGAAGTCCACCTGGAACACCCGGTCGCCCTCGAACCTGTCGGAAAGAAGCCGGGAGAGCCAGTGGGCGAGGCGGCTAAGAATCGTGATATGTTCGGGGTCGTCCTCGCCATGGCCGGAAAAGAGAAAGATGATGTCGATGTCGGACACGTAGTTCAGCTCGTGTCCGCCCAGCTTTCCCAGGCCGAGAACCACCAGGGAAAATTCCTTCCTGAGGTTTTCCCAGACGGAGGATTCCTCTCCCCACGCCCACCACTCCCATCTGGCGGTCAGCACTTCCAGTCCGATTTGCAGGGCGACCGAGGCCAGGTCGCTCAACTGGCCGGTCGTTTCCACCAAGTCGGCCTTTCGGAGAAGGTCTCTCGCGCCGATTCTCAGGAAGTGGCGCTGCTTGAAGCGGCGGAAGATCCGCAGCAGATCATTGAAGGACTGCGCTTCCTGGGCGGCCCGCTGCAGTTCGGTGTAGAGCCCCGTCAGGGGGTATTTCTTCTCGAGGTTCCGTTCCTCCAGAAGCCATTGCAGGTAGCCGGGATTGTTGCGAAGGAGGATGTCTAGGTACTGTGAGCACCGGCGGACGTGTTCGATATCGGTCATTATGCAGCTCGTATGGATTTAAGTTTAAAGTCGCTATTGCATCCGCTCGGGAGTTTATCATAGTATTGCGTGCGCCATAAAGACCCCTTGAGATATTCGTAATCTCAGTCAATGCCAAGGTCCTGAAGCACTCCGCCGCAGCGGCGGATTTTCACCTATTTGCCGGCTGTTTTGCTATGCAGATTTCCGCTATAATTCCAGCTCGTTACGCATCGGTTCGCCTCCCGGGGAAGCCTCTTGTCCCGATACTTGGCAAACCCTTGATCGGGCACGTATACGAACGGGCGGCCCGCTGCCGGTCGCTCGACAGGGTGATCGTCGCAACGGACGACACACGGATAGCCGACGCCGTAAAAGCGTTCGGCGGCGAGTTCATCATGACGCGGGCCGACCACCAGAGCGGCACGGACAGGTTGGCGGAGGCGGCTGACCTGCTCGGGCTGGCCGAGGACGACATCGTGGTGAACGTCCAGGGCGACGAGGCTCTGCTGGAGCCCGAAATGTTAGAGACCCTGATCGGGGCGATAACCGGGGCCCCGGATTTTCCCATGGCGACCCTTGCCTTCCCCACTGGGAACCGGGAGGACTATGTCAACCCGAACGTGGTGAAGGCGGTTGTCGACAGGGACGGAAAGGCGCTCTACTTTTCGCGTTCGGCCATCCCTTTTCCACGCGACGGCATGGAGGGGGCGCCCGCATTTTTGAAGCACATGGGATTTTACGCATACCGGAGGTGGTTTCTCAGGCAGTTTACCGCCCTTCCACCCGGCAGGCTGGAGCAGATCGAAAAACTGGAGCAGCTTCGCGCGCTCGAAAACGGGTATCCCATCCTGGTAGCGATCTCGCCCTTCGATTCCGAATCGGTGGATACGCCGGCCGACCTGGAAAAAGTTCTTGCTGTTCTGAAAGACAGGAAATTCTGAAGGACAGGAAAGATGATATAAGAGTTTGCCGCAGGGTTTTTTCCCGTTACAATTGCTTCTCGGGGTGAACGGTCTTCTGACTCTCTCCTAATGACAATGGAACGTGGACAGATTTGCTTTTCATCATGAACGGGGGCGCAGCAAGCCTTTCGGCCTGTAAGTCCTCAAAATGCAAGGACGTTTAATGGTTCTTCCCTGGAATCGCCCAAAGGCGCTGCTCCTTCTCGAGGACGGCACCGTTTTTAAAGGGTATGCGTTTGCCGGCCGGGGCCGGGCGCTTGGAGAAGTGGTTTTCAATACGAGTATGACCGGATATCAGGAAGTCCTGACCGATCCTTCGTATAAGGGCCAGATCGTCGCAATGACCTATCCCCTGACGGGCACGTACGGAATCAACGCCGAGGACATGGAATCGGCGGCCGTGCAGGTGGAAGGTTTCATCGTCAAGGAATACCAGGAATTTGCCAGCAACTGGCGCAGCGACCGTTCCCTTGCGGAGTTTCTCGAAGAATACGGCAAGATCGGGATCGAAGGCATCGATACCCGGGCACTCACCCGCCACATCAGGGTGGCCGGAGCGATGCGCGGAATCATCGCAACCGATACGGACAATGTGGATGAACTCATGCCCCTTGTTCAGGCGTATCCGGGCCTTGACGGCATCGACCTGGTGAAGGAAGTGACCTGCAGAAAACCCTACCGCTGGCATGACGGAAAAAGGCACGAAATAGAAAAACCCGAATGGTTGCCCGGCGCTTCCGGCTTTCGCGTCGTTGCGCTGGACTGCGGGGTCAAATACAATATTCTGAGAATGCTCGAAAACGCCGGCTGCCAGGTGATGGTCTATCCCGCCCATGCGAGCGCGGAAGAGATCCTTTCCTGCAAACCGGACGGCATCTTCCTGTCCAACGGGCCGGGCGATCCGGCCGCCGTCCATTACGTCATCCGGACGGTGCGGGGGCTGTTTGGCAAGAAACCGATTTTCGGCATCTGCCTGGGCCACCAGATGATGGGACTCGCCCTCGGCGGCAATACCTTCAAGCTCAAATTCGGGCACCGGGGCGCCAATCAGCCCGTAAAGGACCTCACGACGGGAAAGATAGAAATCACCTCGCAGAACCACGGCTACTGCGTCAACCCCGATTCCCTCACCAGCCTGCCCGTGCGCCTGACGCACATCAACCTCAACGACAATACGCTCGAAGGCATGGAACACACCGATGCCCCGGCCTTCTGCGTTCAATACCATCCGGAAGCTTCTCCCGGCCCGCACGACGCATCGTATTTGTTTGACCGTTTCATCGGTTTGATGGAAAAGAACAATGCCGGGGCGAAGAGCCCTTTGTCCGCATGATGTTCACGACCTTACCGGCCACCGACCTGCGCGATCCGGCTAAACTGGTTTCAAGGAAGACGACGTAATGCCCAAACGGACAGACATAAAGAAGATCCTCATCATCGGTTCGGGACCGATTATCATCAGCCAGGCCTGTGAATTCGACTATTCCGGGACCCAGGCATGCAAGGCGCTCCGGGAGGAGGGCTACGAAATAGTCCTCATCAACAGCAACCCCGCCACCATTATGACCGATCCGGAAACGGCCCAGTACACCTATATAGAACCCATCACCCCGGAAGCAGTGATAAAGATCATACGGCGCGAACGCCCCGACGCGATCCTGCCGACCCTGGGAGGCCAGACGGCGCTAAACGTGGCCGTGAAGGTTGCGGAAAGCGGCATCCTGGAAGAATACGGCGTCGAGATGATCGGCGCGAATGCCGCCGTGATCAAGAAGGCGGAAGACCGCCAGCTCTTCCGCGACGCCATGACCAACATCGGACTGCGCGTGCCGGATAGCGTCATCGTCACCAACCTTTCCGACGCGGAGAAGTTTGCCCAGAAGATCGGGTACCCCGTTATCGTGCGGCCTTCCTTCACGCTTGGAGGTACGGGCGGCGGCGTCGCTTACAACCGGGAGGAACTGCTCGACCAGACCCAGTGCGGCATCGACGCTAGCCTGATCCATTCCGTCATGCTCGAAGAATCCGTTCTCGGGTGGAAGGAATTTGAACTCGAGGTGATGCGAGACTACATGGACAATGTGGTCATCATCTGTTCAATCGAAAACATGGACGCGATGGGGGTCCACACGGGCGATTCCATCACTGTCGCCCCCGCCCAGACCCTCACCGACCGCGAATACCAGATGTTGCGGGATGCCTCCATCGCCATTCTCCGGGAAATTGGCGTCGAAACCGGCGGCTCCAACGTCCAGTTCGCTATCAACCCCAGGAACGGGGACATGGTCGTAATCGAAATGAACCCGCGCGTCTCGCGATCTTCGGCTCTCGCCTCCAAGGCGACCGGCTTTCCGATAGCCAAGATAGCAGCGAAGCTCGCAGTCGGGTATTCGCTCGACGAAATCGCAAACGACATCACGCGCGAGACCAGGGCGTCCTTCGAACCCACGATCGATTACTGCGTGGTCAAGGTGCCCCGCTTCACCTTTGAAAAATTCCCCCGGACCGAGGATATTCTCTCCACCGCGATGAAGTCGGTCGGCGAGACCATGGCGATCGGCCGAACTTTCAAGGAATCGCTCCAGAAGGCCATCCGGTCCCTGGAAATCGGCCGGTTCGGATTCAGCGACCCGCCCGCGAGCACCGACCCGGAGTACGTCGAGCAGTTGAAGCACAAACTGCGCAGACCGAACTCCATGAGGCTTTTCCAGCTCGGCGAGGCGTTCAAGCTCGGGCTCTCCATCGACCAGATATACGAACTCACCAGCATCGATCCCTGGTTTTTGAAGCATATCCGGGACATTCTCGAAATGGAGAAAGCCTTCGCGGACAAGGCATCTCAAGGCGCCACGCTGGATAATCCCGAGCACCTGCGGCTTGCGAAATCCTGGGGATTTTCGGACATCCGGCTCGCACAGCTCACCGGCGCCGACGAGGAAACCGTGCGCCAGAAGCGGCTTGCCCACGGAATCCGCCCGGTTTACAAGCTCGTCGATACCTGCGCCGCGGAATTCGAAGCATACACACCGTATTACTACTCGACATACGAAACGGAAGACGAAGCCAGGCCGACGGACACGCCGAAGGTGGTCATCCTGGGAGGCGGGCCGAACCGGATCGGACAGGGCATAGAATTCGACTACTGCTGCGTGCACGCGTCCTTTTCGCTCCGGGAGGAAAATCACGAATCCATCATGGTCAACTCCAACC
>JAEZXS010000384.1 GCA_023442755.1 Pseudomonadota bacterium
CGCTCTCCCCGTGATCATGGAAGCCGGCAAAGCCTTCGGCGACGTTTTCGGCCGCTCCTACGCGGACCCTCTCTACCGGTACCGGACCGAGGATGCCGATTTTGTTTTCGTGACCATGGGCGCCCTCGCGAGCGAAGCAAGCGAAGTGGCGGACATGCTTCGGGAAGAGGGCGTCCGGGCGGGAGTCCTGGGGCTGAGGGTTTACAGGCCATTTCCGGCCGGGATGCTCGTTGAGTCCCTCGCCGGGGTTAAAGCCGTCGCCGTTCTGGAAAAGGCGTTCAGCTTCGGCTACGAGGGCCCGCTGATGACGGAGTTGAAAGCGGCGCTCTATCGCGAAAACGGCGCCCGTCCCGCGCTTTCCAATTTCATTGTCGGCCTGGGCGGAAAAGATGTCGCTCCGGACGATCTGATCACTGCGGCCCGCGAGACCATCGAAGCCGCCAAAGGCGGGAAGGTCCAGGATAAGCCGAAGTGGATCGGCTACGGCGTTTAATATTTCGAAGCAGAAGGAAAATGGCAGGTTATGGCACAGATATCTATTCTCGATTACCCTGAAGAAGAACGCATCCTTCCGGGCACACGGTCGTGCGCCGGATGCGGAGTGCCGATCGCATACAGGTTTATGCTCAAGGCGCTCGGGCCGAAGACGATCATTTCCGTTCCCGCCTGCTGCGTGACCGTTCTGCACGGGATTTATCCGAAAACGCCGATAGCGGCGAATACCGTCAACACGACCTTTGCCAGCGCCGCCGCCACTGCATCGGGCCTGGTGGCCGGTTTGAAGGCCACGGGGCGGGAAGACTGGACGGTCCTGGCCATGGCGGGCGACGGCGGCACCTTCGACATGGGGATACAGTCCTTGAGCGGTGCCGCAGAGCGCGGAACCAACTTCATCTATTGCTGCTACGACAACGAGGCGTACATGAATACGGGCGTGCAGCGGTCGAGCGCCACTCCGCCGGGCGCCATTACGACCACCACCCCTGTCATCCCGAAAGAGCAGCCGAAAAAGGATTTCATGCAGATCATGGAGGCGCACAGCATTCCGTATCTTGCATCGACATCCTCATCCTATCCCGCCGACGTGTACGAGAAATTCATGAAGGCTAAGGACATCAAGGGGACGCGGTTCTTCCACCTCTCCGCCCCCTGTCCCACGGGCTGGTGGTTCCCGACGAAAGATACGGTAAAGATCGGCCGTTTGATGGTCGAAGCCGGCATTTTCGTGCTCTACGAAATCGAATACGGCGAATTCCGGCTGACCGGGAAGAGCCTCAGCATGGCAAAAAGCGGCAAGAAGAAGTCCGTTGACGAATATATCGCCCTTCAGGGCCGGTTCAAAAAAATCTCGGCCGAGCAGAAGGCCGAGTTCCAGCGGCAGGTCGATGCAAAATGGGAAAGCACGCTGAAGCGCGCGGGGTTCTAGCGCTTCCTCACCGGGCCAAATCGCGCGAAGCGCGTGGACAGGCAGGAGCTAAGTGGTAGAACCAGCCACTTTTTGCAGCCTTTCACTTTTTTGAATGATTACTTTCGGACGTTTGGGAATCAGAAGACCCGCCGTCTGGGAACGCGATCTTCTGCTCGTGCCCTCAGGCGGCAGGTCTTGAACCTGCCATAGACGCCAGCAGCGATTTCCTGCACCCCCGGTCTCTTCAAAAAGCTGAAAGCTGTGTCATGCCCTCATTTGAAGGACGGGCACTCTGCGGCGCAGACGGGCGATGTTCCTGGCACTCGAGGGTCAATTGTTTTTCTATCTTGGAGCGCAGCTCAGCGTCGCAATGGGAGAGCAGTTCATCCCAGTGTTCAAGTCCTTTCAGTTCATGGAAGCATTTTCCCGCGACATTGTACACGACCGCATTTTTCCTCTGTTGTAGCAGCCGGAAAACATTAAGCAGTGTTCCTTTGCTTTTACCATCCCAGACCATGAAGCCAATCGTGGCATTATCTGCCATGGTCCGATCTTTGGCGGCGTAAAAATCATAAGTTTTGCTGTTTGCCGTCGATGATACCTTTCGTTGCTTCCAATTACCAATGTTGTTCCTGCAAATGTGCCCGGAACAAAAGACTTCCACGTTTGCGTAGTTCTTGCTGTTTAGATATTGCTGGACGGCTTTATCGGCTCCGTTCGCATCTCCTATGATGACAGGGAACCCTCTTTCGATGATCCGATCCAATCGTATCAAAATCGGGCCACTCAAACGGGAAACTCTCCGCGAGCCGCCTATGAAGATTTTAGTCATCGGTTACTCCTCGTCCGTGTTATCGTCAAAGCGAAAACATCGTTTGCCTTGCCTTGCTCATAAAGCAACGTCGTGATTGCATTCGTCGTTGCCCCTGACCGGTAGAGGTCATCGAAAAGTAATATCTTTTTGCCGTTTGTGGCAAAAACGTCGACATCATGAAGACCATCCAAAAGGCGGAGTCGTTCATCGAGATCATAAACATTCTTGAGCTGTGGCGCATCTCGTGTTTTCCGTACGCATTCAACAAAAGGAATATTTGACAGGTGGCTCAGCGCTTTGCCCAGAACGAATACGGGCTGGAGAGATCGGGGAGTTGACGGAGGGACTGGTACAATCATTTCTACACCGGGCGCCCACTCCTTCAGAAACATGGCAGCGGCTTCCGCGATCTCCAAGACAACAGCCTGATCAGCCCTGGATTTGAGCCTATACAAAAGCTCTCCTAGCTCAGACCTGGTTGTATCAAACTGCATGTGGCCATATTCATTGCAGCCGATTGGTATGCTTGACAGAGTGTGTACATCAAGAGAAAACCCTTCGCGCCATTTGCCCAAAATACGCTTTGGATGATACTCTGCCATCGTGCATCTCCATTAGCCTGACGAGTTCAAAGCTCATAAAGATACTATTGCAGCCGATTGCGGCGCACTCATTCAGCATCTCCCCGGAACTGGGTTTAGGCCGGAGATGCATGCTAGCTCTGCGCGTGTTGGAATCACGCCTCGTGAAACGTATTGAGCGTGAGGACGGTGACATGTTCCTGCTCGCCGATTACGAATTATTGGCCGTACTTTCCATCTTCCGTCGAGAAGGGCAAAACTCCGAACCCAGGTCGAGGCCTTTACACGCGTGCAACGCAATACCTTTGGTAGAGTCCCTTTCAATCTACGATAATCTGTGGAAGTTTTCAATCTTCCCGCAGATGTCCTCCCACCGGGCATTGTGCCGGACCTCAATTACCTCGTTTCGATGATCGGGACGGACGGCCCCGGAATTTATCCGCGCGGGTGTAACGCATGTGAAGTCGAAGAAGTACTCTTATGAAATTTTCATAGTGAGTTGTAGCTTAATCGTCACTCTCACCAAGAAGAACCTTGGTGTGGTTGAAGGGGCTCTTGGGCAGGGGAAGGCAAAAAAACGAGTGGGCAGGTTAGTTCGTTCTGGATGGGTGCTACTCCTTTGATTATCCATTGAAAATGGATCTGGATTGTCGTAAATTGACAATGAAGGGGTGATGCATCATGAGATCGGATACACTGGAAACACGCCTGATGAAACGGATCGATCGCAAGCGAGGTGATGTGTTTTTACGCTCTGATTTCCGTGACCTGGGCGGCTACGATCAGGTGGGGCGTGGACTTCGCCAGCTTGTCAGGAAGGGTAAGCTCCTGAAAATCGGGCAAGGCATCTACTCTCGCGCCGCGGCATCCCCTTTCGATGGGACTCCCGTGCCGGTAAAAGGGCTTCGCACTTTGGCGGCTGAAGCACTGGAACGGCTCGGTGTGGAAAGCGCGCCAACTCGGTTTGAGCAGGCCTATAATTCCGGTCAAACGACGCAGGTGCCGGCGGGTCGCGTGATCGCCGTGAAGAAGAGGGTCCGCCGTAAGATAGGGTACAAAGGCATCTATATGAGATTCGAACGTGCTTGATAAGGAGCTTATCGAACGGACTGCCGGTGCTTTGCTGAAGACGAAAGTTTGGTCGAGAAGGATTGGTATGTTGTCCATGCAATTGAGATGATCGCATCCATTTTCCGGCGCAACGCCGGTTTTTTCTGGCGGCACTTCTCTTTTAAAAGGCTGGGGCCTTATAAAGCGGTTCTCCGAAGACGTGGATTTCAAGGCCATCACAATACCCGGTGAAAGCTGCAGGCAAGAGCGCAAGCAGCGCAGTGCATTTCGTGATCAGGTTATATCCGCCCTTGAAAAAGGGGATTTCAATCTAATCGCCCCATTCAATCGTTCATTGCCCAGTTCCGGGGAAACCCACCGGAGGTCCCGAGCTTACTCTGCATCGATCCGATGGAAATTGCTGCCGACAAATTGAGCGCTCTTGCCTGGAGCGTTTGCACGCGCAATCGCGGCGCCATTGATGAGGAGCCGACGATTATCCGTCATCTGTATGATCTGGCAGCACTTGAAAAGCATGTCTCAGGTCAGAAGGAATTCGGAACCTTTGTGCGGCAAATAGCAGTGAAAGATGCGGGAAGGGGAGGCCGGGCGGCACCCCTGGACCCAGCAAAATGCCTCGACCTTATGCTCGATATTCTGGAGACGGATAAAGACTGGACGGCTGATTACGAGACTTTTGTGTTACAGGTATCGTTTGCTGGCCCGGGAGAGACGATCACGTTTGCCGAAGCTTTAGGAGCGGCACGGCGGTTGATATCGTCGATCTATATGGATTGGGGCAAATGAGTGAAGGTCGGCGATAAGCTTTGTGCCTGCTTATCGCCGCACCCTTTTTTTATCAGCCTACTCCCACCATCTCACCAGTGCGCTTCCCCAGGTGAATCCGGCGCCGAAGGCGGCCATGACCATGTAGTCGCCTTTCTTGAGGGAATACTTCTTCTCGACGGCCGCCTCGTATAGGCAGAGCGGAATTGTCGCCGCGGTGGTGTTCCCGTATTTGTCGATATTGATGACGATCTTGCCGTTGTCGAGTCCCATGCGCTTTGCGGCGGCGTCTATTATCCGCATGTTCGCCTGGTGAGGAACGAAAAGGGCGACGTCCTCGCCCGTCAGGTTGTTTTTCTCGAGAATCTCGGCCGAGACGTTGGCCATTTCGGTGACTGCGACCTTGAAGACCTGTTTCCCGAACTGGACCAGGTAGTGTTCCTTGTTCTCGACGGTTTCGATCGACGTCGGTCTGCGGCTGCCTCCGGCCTTCATGTACAGGTAGTCCTTACCTGCGCCGTCGATTTTGAGAATCGTGTCGACAACGCCGTATCCCGGTTCGCTGCACTGTTCCAGGAGCACGGCTGCCGCGGCATCGCCGAAGAGCACGCAGGTGTTTCTGTCCGTATAATCGGTGATCGAGGTCATGACGTCGCTGCCGATGACGAGCACCTTTTTACTTCTTCCCGATTCGACCATCTGGGTGCCGACCGACATAGAGTAAAGAAACCCGCAACAGCCCGCAGAAAGGTCGAAGCCCCAGGCATTCTTTGCCCCGATACCCTGCTGAACCAGGCAGGCCGTTGCCGGGAAAATCATGTCGGGGGTGACGGTGCCCACGATGATGGCGTCGATTTCGAGCGGATCGACGCCGGCCCTTTCCAGGCAGTCTTTTGCCGCCCGGATTGCCATGTAAGAGTTCCCGAGGCCAGGTTCGAGCACACGGCGCTCCCGAATGCCCGTCCGGGTGACTATCCATTCATCTGAGGTGTCCACCATCTGTTCGAAGTCGTGATTCGTGAGTTTCCGATCGGGCAGGAAACGGCCAACCGAGCGAATATAAGCATTGTGTTTGGACATATGCGATCCTTCTACATTACTCCCTTGTACCATCCCCCGTCGATCGGAATGGTATCCCCCGTGATGAAACCGGCACGCTCCGAAGCGAGAAACGCTACCAGGGCCGCCACCTCATCGGGCTTTCCGAGCCGTCGAAGAGCAATTTGGGATTCCCACCTCTGGATGACCTGTTCAGGCGTAATGCCTTCCTTGGACGCGATTTCGGCGGAAAGCTTCCTGACCCTCTCCGTCATGGTGTATGCGGGGCAGACGTTATTTACGGTTATGTTATAGGGCGCCAGTTCGAGGGACAGGGTTTTGGCAAGTCCCGCAATGCCGATGCGGACTGTATTCGAGAGAATAAGTCCTTCTATCGGCTGTTTAACGGATATCGACGCCAGGTTGATGATTCGGCCCCAACGGTTTGCCATCATGACCGGGACCGCCTCCCGGGTCATGGTGATTGCGCTGAGCAGGTTGAGGCGAAACGCAAAATTCCACAGATCTTCTTCTATTTCCAGGAATTTTCTGTCCGGAGGGCCGCCGGCGTTGTTGACGAGAATATCCACCGTGCCGAAATGCTCCAGGCCCTTTCGGATAAAATTCCTTGCCTGCTCCGAAACGGTCAGGTCCGCGGGGATTCCAATGATCTCCCCCCCCGTCAAAGACTTGATCTCTTCGACCGCTGCAGGCAACGCGGGATGTTCCCGGGCACAGATCGCCACTTTCGCGCCCTCGGCGCACAGCTCGGCGGCAACAGCTTTGCCCAGTCCCTGGCTCGCGCCGGCAATAAAGGCAACCTTGCCTTTCAGTCCCAGTTCCATTATCGGAAAATGCCTTTCAGGATTTTGGATACACTATTAAAACCAATCTAATACAGAAGGGAAGGCGATTCTCCCTTACCGTTCGTACAAATCCTGCATGGCGTCCGTGTACTGCCCGTCTTCACGGTAAATATACAGAGGGGGCTCCACCAGCACTTCCTCCCCTCCGTTCTTGATGCTCTCCAGGTGCACGAGGCGACCCGGACCGTTCGGGTACGAATAGATGATCCTCATGTGCTTTGGGCTGAAGTTCTGCTCTTGCGCCGAATGGAGCAGATGGCCGATCCGGGCCGCCGGATAGATCAGGGCAATGCGTCCTCCCTCCGGGAGGAGATACCGCGCGGCGGCAAAGACATCGGCCAGGGTTGCCGTCAATTCGTGCCGTGCGGTCGCTTTCTGCCGGTTCGGGCTGATCCGTCCCGAACCGGGTTTCCTGTAGGGCGGATTGCTCAGTACCAGGTCGAAACTGCCGGGCGCGAAATGGGAAGAAACCTGGCGCAAATCCATCTCCCGGATGTCGATGCGATCCGCCATGCCGTTTTCATCGACATTTTCCGCGGCCAGCCGTGCAAGCTCGGGTTGAATCTCGAGCCCGACGATCCGGTGATTCGTTTTCCCTCTGTATGAAAGGACGAGCGGAATCACCCCGCAGCCCGTGCCCAGTTCGATGACGCGGTCTTCGGTCCTGACCCGTGTCAACCCGGCAAGCAGGACGGCATCGAGGGAAAACCGATATCCCTTCTCTTCCTGGCATACCGTCAGCCTGCCGTTGAAAAGCGAATCACGGGTCAGCATGCGGTTTTCACCTAGCAGAATATTTCCTCATAGGGGGAAAGAGGGTTTACCACCAGCCCGCTTATCACCTTCGGATAAAAGTAGGTGGATTTGTGGGGCATGACGTGGCCCGCACTGGCCACTTCCCGCACCTGTTCCATTCGCGTCGGATTTATGAAAAACCCGGCATCGAACCTCCCGGACCGCACCGAATCGAGGGCTTCGGAGAAGTCGTGAATGAAGCTGATGTTGCGCTCGCTTGCCAGGAAACTCTCCGAAAGGCCGAGCAAATCCCGAAGTACGATCTGGTCGAGCACGACGACGTCCAAAGTGCGCAAGGGTTCGGCGATGCCTTTCTTTTCAAGCAGGGGAAGGACGGCCTCGGGCTTTGCCGTGAGCACATAAACGCAGCCCGACGCCTTGCAGTAAAAGCCGATGGTCAGCTCCTGCCTGACGCCGCCGCTCCGGATCGCATTCTTCCACTTCAGCTCGCCGCCGTTGGACGTATTGAAATGCTCTATGCGGAAGCAGTCCTCCGCTTTTTTGATGAAAGCGGCCGGGTCCCAGTCTACCAGGTTTCGCAGCAACCTGTGGGTGGGCAGGATAGTGAGGCCGCATTGTTCCATAGCAGCCAGGTAGACCATCACATATTCGAAGGACGATTGCGGATTACCGCTTCCGAAGCGTTCGCGCATCAGATTCCTGTAATTGAGGGCAGTTTCGTACCTGTGATGGCCGTCTGCTATGAAGATAGCCTTCTCGTCCATCAGGGAGCGAACCCGATCTATGACGCCGGGGTCCGTCACAGGCGTCAGCCGGTGGGTCATATTGGCGTAATCGGTGAAGGAGACTGTCCCTGCGCCTTCCCGATGGGCTTCCAGTGTGGCCTGCACCTGGTTTTCAGGGTCCGAGTAAAGGCCGAAAACGGGGCTCAGGTTAGCGTGGCAGGCAAGCATCAGGGAAAGCCGCTCGTCCTTTATGGCCTGGAAGGTCTTCTCGTGAGGACGGACTTTGCCGCCGGAAAATTCCTCGAGCTTCAGGGCGCAGATAAACCCATTCCTGGTCTTCACCGTATCCGATCCGGATCTATAATCGAGTTCACAGAGATATATCGCAGGCTTGGGGTCGCGCACGAGAATGCGCTGGTGTTCCCACTGACCGATAAATGCAGCCGCCCGGGTGTGCGGATTTTCCTCCGGGGTATCGCCGGGAAAAGCCATTCCCAATTCGAGGCGAATCATATTGTAAGGACTGCGGTCGTTGAAGATTTTCTGCTCTTCGGGGGAAATGACGTCGTAGGGAGGGATCACTACTTCAGCGAGTTCGGGAATCGATTCCCGATTATAACGCAATCCCCTGAACGGGGCGACATCTGCCATGAGCCGCAGATCCTTTCATACAGAATAGGCAATCATGTTAAGAATTGCGCTAAAGCGACTTTTGCTAACATAGGTTCCCGCTTTTTACAAGCGGCTTATGCCGTCAAACCTTCCAGCCAAATGACAGGGCGAACATCAACCGAAGGAGGGATTGTCCGGGAAAAGCTGTTCCTCTGCGGCGCGGGAGAGGAGCAGGCGTGAAAAGTCGGCCGCTATTTCGGGGAGGCAGAAATATTCGACGACCAGGCAGGCAAGATCGATCCACTTCACCGCGCCGTCAAGAACGGCATGGTCGCTGCTGGCGACGACCGCCTGATCGAAGGGAATCTCACGCTCGGGTACCGGCACCGCCAGCGCATCTCCGGTAATATTTGCCCGTTTGAGCCTGCTGCGGTACAGCGATGCGAGTTCGCCGCTCCGGCTCATCGGGGCGTCGAAGAGGAAGAGAACTTTTTCGGGCCGGAATTCCTCGAAAAAACGGAAAATCATATCCATGGCCATCTGCGTGGTTTCGGACAGGCGGAAGCGCGCCGACATCCCTGCCAGATCGCGCATGGCGCCGTCGTTGGCCCTGAGTAGAGGCCGGCGCTCGATATGGCTCTCCACCGTTATCTGGATATTGTGACCGTCGACGACCAGGAATTCGCGCTGCCAGGCCGTCCCCATGACGCGTTTTGTCCGCCTGGAGACGGCGTCTCTTTGCGAAAAGACCCCGCGCGCAAGCAGTTGCCGCTCAAGCGCGGGCAGGCGGTAGCGGTTCCCCACCCATTCGAGAGCAGCGGAGCGGGGATAGGACCGATTCTGGAAATAGAAAAAATCCGCGGCGGCGTGGAACAGATTCTGTCCCGGCTTCAGGCACTGTGGGGTGTTTTCATTCCTGTTGCATTCCATGAACGCGGTTCAGCCTTCCGTGCTTTCCCTGCGCAGTTCCCTGCGCAGTACCTTTCCTACGAGCGTTTTTGGCAGCGAATCGGAAAACTCGATGTATTTCGGCTGCTTGTAGGGAGCGAGCCTCTGCCTGCACCACTCGCGTATCTCGTCCCTGCTGAGTTCCTGGCCCTGTTTGGGGACAACGAAAATCTTTATCACTTCACCTTTTATCGGGTCGGGAACCCCCACGGCGGCTGCGTCCCGCACCTTGGGGTGCGCATAGAGAACCTCGTCTATATCCCGGGGATAGATGTTATAGCCCGCCGAGATCACGAGGTCTTTCTTGCGGTCCACGATGAACACGTATCCGGACTCATCCATCGAGGCCAGGTCGCCCGTAAAGAGCCAGCCGTTGCGGACGGCGGCTTTCGTTTCGTCCTCGTTGTTCCAGTACCCTTTCATCTGCTGTGGGCCGCGAACAACCAGTTCTCCGATTTCCCCGGGCGCAACGTCCCGTTCGCCGGTTTGCACGTCGACGATGCGAAAATCCGTATCGGGCAGGGCAAGACCAATCGAGCCGGGCTTCCGTTTGCCGTGAATCGGATTTGCGTGTGTCACCGGGCTGCACTCCGAAAGGCCATAGCCCTCTACGATTGTAGCCCCGGTCTTTTGTTCGAACCCCCGCAATATTTCCACGGGCATGGGGGCCGAGCCGGTCACGCAGAACCGGATCGAGGACAGGTCGAACGAGTCGATGCGCGGGTGGGCCATCAGGGCCGAGTATATGGCGGGCACACCCGGGAAGATTGTCGGCTTCCTCTTTTTGATGATCTTCATGAGTTCGTCGGGGTGGAAGCGGGGCACGACAATCACGGCGCATCCCGTGTATATGGCCAGGTTCAGCGAGACGGTAAGCCCGAATACGTGGAAAAAGGGGAGCACCGCCAGAAAACGCTCCGTGCCGCAGTTGAGGTCGGGCAGCCAGGTGGCGAGCTGCACCACATTGGTGAATATGTTCCTGTGCGTGAGCATTGCCCCCTTGGCTATGCCGGTCGTGCCGCCCGTGTACTGGAGGAAGGCGAGTTCGTCGGGAGACGCGGCGCAGGGCGCAGCATCGGGAAAACTCGTCCGCAGGATTTTCCTGAAATTAAAGATATCCGTCCCGTTGTAGGGAACCGAGGTAAACAGTTTTCCGGAGCGCGCCTTGAGCGGGTAAAGGTATCGCAGATGTATCGGAAGATACTCGCTGATGCTCGTAGCGATGACCTTTCGGATGCGCGTGCGCGGAATGACCTTCTTCGCGGCGGGATAGAGATGATCGAGGACGAATAGAAATTCCGCGCCCGAATCGGTCCACTGATGTTCGAGTTCCGGCTCGACGTAGAGCGGGTTGGTCATGATTACGACGGCGCCCAGGTGCAGGCTCGCAAACAGCGCGATCACGGTCTGAGGGCAGTTGGGGAGCATGACGGCGACTTTCGAACCCTGTCGCACGCCTATCTTCCTGAGACCGGCCGCAAGGCGGAGCACGTGATTCTGCAGTTCCCGGTACGTAAGTCCGGCTCCCATGAAGTCGATGGCCGGCCTGTCGGGGATCCTGCGGGAGTTTTCTCCGAGAATGTGGGGCAGGGTGGTCTCCGGGTAGGTAACGGAGTGAGGAACGCCAGGATCGTAGCTTGCATACCAGATTCGGTCCATATCTATACCCCGGGGTAAGCAAAGTCAGCGCCGGTTGCCGGCAAGCGGGCGAACGAAAGCGCCCGTTCGGCTTTATTGACATAAAACCGGCGGCATCCTCAACCCTTTTGTCGGGTGATGCCGTTGGTCTCTTATGTATATTCTATGTTATGCACTGATAAGCGAAGATGTGGGGCCAGGGCTACTGACCCTTGAAGGAACAATAAAAAAAGAGGGGGCGAAAACCCCCTCTTATGTCAGCGTCAAATTGTGCGGAGAATACCCTACTTCTCCCTGTTTTGCCTGAAGGCTCCGGCCATTGTCGCCATCGCCGACGAGCATTCCACAAGGACCCGCATCATAAACAGGAAGGCAATGGAATTGAGAACGCCGCAGGCGATCCATGCCTGTGCTGTCGCTGCCGCTGCTCCAAGGGCTGCAAACAGCAGAGTGATGATTATGCCGGCCGGAGTGCAGCGCGGCCAGCTCTTTATACGGATAAACTGCTTTCCTCCCCCGTGTTCCTCGACCGCCATGAGCATCCGAACCGAACCGAGCAGGCCGCCTCGCAGTTCGAAGTCCCATCTGTCATAATCGCCGCCGCGTAGAACCACGGCATGCAGGTCCTTTACTCCCTGTTCGATGGACTCGAGCCAGGAAATCGGCGATTTCCACTGTTCGCTCCAGATCGTAAAGGTCTTCGGCCAGGGATGGGCGATGCCGGCAACGAGGCCGCATCTGCGCCACGGCGTCAGGCCGATGCGAATTCGCCCGTTGAGTCGCGCCAGGGGCTGCATGAGATGGAGCGCGGCGGTAAGGGCGCGGAGCTTGAAGCGCTGCTTGCGGGTCCTGTCGAGGAATGGAAGCCGCAAAGCGCAGGAAACAGCGTGCATGATCGGGAGAGCCGAGGCCGCGATGAACAGGGGCAGGGCGAAGAGAAGGGGAGTCCATTCTGCGCCGAGCACGGAGAAAATGCCCAGTGCGGCGATGATCACATACCATTCCGGCATGAGCGGAAGCGACCAGAGAAGGCTGGGAGCGGGCTGGTAAACGGACTGGAAGAGCGCGCTTCCCCAGGTGCCCTGGTATACCCTGCCGCGGAAGCAGCCGAGCAGTTGTTCGAAACCCTTGAAGTACAGCTTTCCCTGCCATGGAATGTGTCCGGCCGCGTTGTACTTCTCGGGCCATTTGTGTTCGAGATATCCTTCAGCCTTTCCATAGTTGAGCTGCTGCTTCCAATAGGCCTTGACGGAGTTGCGGCGGTGATGCCAGACCATCGCGGCCGGGCTGAAACCAAGCGTCCAGCCCTGCTGCTGGATTCGCCAGCACAGGTCTACGTCGTCGCCGGCGATGCGAAACCGGGCGTCGAACCCGTCGATCGCTTCCAGGGCGGCTTTGCGAAATGCCATGTTGCAGCCGGGGATATGCTCGGCAATCTTGTCGGTAAGAAGAACGTGTACGGGGCCGCCCGGCGAGTTGGCAACACACTCGGCAATCGGGCCGTCGCTTTCGGGCGGAATATTGGGGCCGCCCACGCCGGCATGATCGGTGGTGAGGAAGGTTTGCGCCAGATAGGTCAGCCATTGCGGGTCGGGGATGGCATCGTCGTCGATGTAGGCGACGATTTCCCCTTTGGATGCCCGCATTCCGACATTGCGCGCATTGCTCAGGCCGCCGTTGGGAATCGAGATGACCCGGAAACCGTACTCTTTGGCTATGGCCTCGGTCCCGTCCGTGGAACCGTCGTTTACGACGATGACCTCGAAGTTCGGATATTCGACCTTTTTCAGGCCCTCGAGACAATGACGGATGGTGCGGCTTCCGTTGTAGGAACAGACTACGACGGAAATGCTCGGCCAGTTCAGGTCGGGAGGGAAGGGGATTTCGGCAAAAGCCTTGCGGATAGCCGCCATCGACGGTTTGGGATTGCGGTTGCGATCGGTGACTCCGAACCCCCAGTCGTCAATGTCGAACCCGCCCCTGTGCCATTCGTCCGTCCAGGAAAAAACGAAAATCCCTGCACACCCGG
>JAEZXS010000116.1 GCA_023442755.1 Pseudomonadota bacterium
GGCCATATACGTCTTGTAAAACCTATAGCCTGTTGATTATCGGCTCAGAAACTCCAGCAGGAGCCGATTAAATTCTTCCGCGGTCTCGATGTTGGTCAGGTGCAGCGCTGCGGGAATAACGGCAAGCCCGGAACCAGGTATGCGGTCGCGAATAGCCTCTGCAGCGCTCACCGGTGTTCCCTGGTCCTTTTCTCCTGCAAGGATCAGGGTGGGAGCGCTCACCCGCGGCAGGTCGTCCAGAACGTCGAACCGGCTGATCGCAAGGCTGCATCCCCTGTAGCCCGCAACCGGCGTATTCGTTATCATGTTTCGAACCCTATCAGTTGCATCCGGGTGGTTGCGGCGGAATTCTTCGCTCAGCCAGCGTTCCAGGGTTTCTTCGGCCAGCGCGGCCATACCCTCCCTTTCGGCCTTTAGAATACGTTCCTGCCAGACAGGGGCCGCATCGGCAGGGACCCTGCCCGTCGTGTCGCACAGGACCAGTTTTTCCAGCCGTTCCGGGTGCCTCAGCGCCAGGATCTGTCCGATCATGCCGCCCATCGAGATGCCGACGAAGTGGACTTTGGGGATCCCCAGGCTGTCGAGCAGGCCCACCGCGTCCATCCCCAGCATTTCCATCGTATACGGGCCTGACGGGGTCGAGGTCCGGCCGTGCCCTCGCGTGTCGAAGCGCAAAACGCGGTAGGAATCCCTCAGGACCGGCATCTGCGGCTCCCACATCTCCAGTGCGGCGGCAAGGGAGTGGCTGAGCGCCACAACCGGAGCGCCGGCAGGTCCTTCCAACTCGTAATAGATATCTATATCGCGGACGTGCGTCTTCATCGCTTCTCGCCGGAATTTTCGAAGTGCAAAACCTTTCAATAAAGATAAGCCCCAATATCCGCGAAAAGTTCGCCGCAGGTCACACCGAAGTGGAATCCGTCTGAAAATTCCAATGGGGAACCACTTGCCGTTACCCGAGCCCCGGCCTTTCTTGTGAAATGCGTGCACAGGTCTCGCACTATACTTACTATTGCGTGTACAGACAATAACCTGGCCAAATCCGTAATATTTTCTCGTCAGAGCCGTCTGATACACGAAGGCAAATCGAGGGGAGAGAATCATGGCGGAAACTTCGACCCGGTATGAATGTCAGATTTGCGGCCGCTCATGGACCAATCCGGAAGAGGCCAAACGATGCGAAGCACGCGGCAAGGGCCCTGAATATCCTGTAGGCTGTATCCACGGCGATCACGAAAGCAGCCTGTACCGGGATGTGACTTTTGCCGTTGCCGCCAGTTCGGCCGATGGACATACCAGCTCCGGCGCGTTCTGGGTCTGCCGCGACAACGGCTTCGGAGACACGCTCGGTCCTGCCGAATGCGGCAGATGTCCCATCCGCCTGAACCAGTGTTTCGGCCGCGTCAATCCGGAAAGTCCCACGTTCAAACGCATGGTCGCATGGCTGCAGAGCCAGGACATCCCGGTGACCGTATGGAACGGCGATTGCGCCGAGCCTCTGGAGGTGTTTCTGGCGCGCTGCAAAGGACAAGGATTCTTCACAGCTTTCCCCTGGACCTGCGGCAGGGAAGCCGGTGCGACAAAAGAAGTCTGATCACGGTTTCGGCCGCCCCCTCCTCCGGCCTGCAAAGCGCAGAGCTGCAAGCCTCAGATGCGCCGGAGCATCGCATGACGCGCTTTCCTCCGCGCCCTCGGAATTTCCCTGCCTGTACTATTGAGTCGCGAGCGCAAAATTTATATGATTCATCAATTTGGCTTTGATCCCCGGCTGAAAGGGGGGCCTGCTTTCGGCTAAAATTCGATGCTTGAGGAGAAAAAATGAAGATTGGCAGAGCTGGAAAAGAACCTTATGCCGTCGTCGTAACGGACGGAAAACACGAGGTAATCTGTGACAGTCCCCTGGAAAGAGGGGGGAAGGACGCCGGTTTCGCGCCGCCGGAGCTTATCGAAGTGGCCCTGGCCGCCTGTATCAACATTACCGTCAGAAAATTCGCCGATTCCCGGAACATCAAGCTGACCGATGCCATCGTGAATGTCACGATGAACAAGGACGATCCGAACAAGGTCTTCATCAAGGAGGAAGTGGAATTTGTCGGGGAACTGACGGACAGGGAGAGAAAGACCCTTATGCAGGTTGCGAAACAATGCACGGTTGCCAAGACCCTGGCCAAAGAGTTCGTGTTCGACCTGGCGGAGACGCGGCCCGAGACCGCCAAGGCCTGAGAAGAAGCGAGGCTGCAAGCCGATACCATGGGTATATAGTGGATTCTTTGTGGGAGAGGCTTCCAGCCTCGATCATAAGCGAAGAGAGAACATTGAGGCGGCAAGCCCTTCCCACAGACTTTCTTTTCCCGATCATTTTCACCCGGAACCTATTCTGCTGCTTCGCCGGACGAACAGGCGATAGTAGAGAACCGAGTCCGTCGAGTAGCAGACAAGGGCCAGCCAGATCAGGCAGAAAGTGGCGATCTGGGCGGTGGATACCGGTTCGTGAAAGAAGAAGACCCCCAGCAGAAAATAGCAGCTCGGAGCGATATACTGGAAAAAGCCCACCGTGGACATGTGCAGGCGTCTCGTTCCGAGGCTGAATAGAAGGAGCGGGAAGGCTGTGAAGATGGTGGTCGCCACGAGGAGCAGGTCCGTCCGGAGCCCCGAGTGCAGGAACGCCCCGGTGCCGCCCTGGTGGAGATAGCCGATGTAGGCGGCGGCCGGTCCGAACAGAAGGATCATTTCCAGCGTCAGGCCCGTCGTGGAGCTTACGGCCATCACCTTGTGGACGAGCCCGTACAGGGCAAAGGTGCACGCCAGGAGGAGCGCTATCCAGGGTACGCTGCCGAAATCCAGCGTCAGGTAGCCCACTCCCGCGCCGGCAAGTACCAGTGCGGCCACTTGCAGACGGCGCAGGCGCTCGCGCAGAAACACCATCCCGAAGAAGGTATTTATCAGGGGCGTGATGTAGTAGCCGAGGCTCGATTCCAGGACGTGCCCGTTGTTTACGGCCCAGATGAAGGTGAGCCAGTTGACGGAGATCAGGGTCGTCGTGAGCAGCAGAGTCAGTATGTTCTTCGGGTTGCGAAATATGGCGATGAGTTCAGTGCCGCGTTTCTGCAGAAAAAACACGGGCAGCAGGAACAGGGGCGACCACAGGACCCTGTGCGTTACCAGTTCGAAGGCCGGAACCGATTGAAGTTCCTTCCAGTATATGGGGCTGATTCCCCATATGAGGAAGGCAGAGGCCGCGAAAACGGCCCCCGCCAGGGATTCTTCGGATGTATAGGAGGCTTCCGTCACGATCTGCTCGAAATCTGGTGGCGCGATTGTCCAATCGCGGCTGAAAGCCGCTTCCACAAAAGACTTTTTGCTCGATGCAGGCGCCGGTGTGCGCCGGCTTCGACCGTGAACACCTGGGTCAGTCGCAAAGCGTTTCCAGAACCTTCATGATCGCGCACACATCGAGATCGCCCCACTGCTTGTTGACACCGGTGCTGTAGAGGTGGAACAGAGTCTGTCCGACCGGGATGGGCGCTCCGATCTCGTATGCGGTATCCACCAGGAACTTGAGGTCCTTCGTGGCATGCTTGAGCGGAAAGTTCGGTTCATAGCAGTCTTCCGAGAGCGCCTTGCATTTCATCTGGAAAATGCCGCAGCCCAGGGGACCGTTCAGGATGACGTCGAGCAGCGCTTCCTGGGTCAAGCCGCCTTTCTTCCCGAAGTTGATCGTCTCCGAAAGGCCCTCTATCATCAGGGTCAACAGGAGGTTGTTGGCCATTTTCATCATCGAGCCTTTGCCCGCTTCCCCGCAGTAGATGACCTTTTTGCCCATCGTCTTGAACAGGGGATCGAGTTCCTCGATCTTGTCTTTCGGTCCTCCGGCCAGGATCAGCAGGGTGGCATTCTCCGCGGGCCCCTTGGACCCGGAAACAGGCGCATCGATGAAGACTGCGCCGGTCGGCGCGATCTTTTCCGCCATCTCCCCGGTGAACTGGGGAGAAACGGTGCTCATGTTGATAAACACCTTGCCCGGTTTGAAAGCCCTGGCAGCGCCGCCTTCTCCCCAGAGAAGGTTATTGAGCGCTTCGGGGCCGGTTACCATCGCAATCACGACATCGGCCCGCTTGGCCAAAGCCTCCGGCGAGGGCGCCGTTTCGATGCCAAGTTTTGCCAGCGCGCCGTTATCCTTCTGCGTGCGGTTGTACACCAATACCGGGTAACCCGCCTCGGCAATGTTGGCTGCCATTGCGCGGCCCATGATGCCCAAACCCATGAATCCTATCTTTTCTTTCATTCCTGTCCTCCGTAAACCCCACTTCAAACGGCACTGGCAGATATCAGGCCGATCCAGCTCGAATGCGGAATGTTCGCCTAGTGGAGCGAGCGTATCCAGTTACCACGAACACACCAGAGTTACTACTTTTTTCAATTGCCGGCCATTTTAACCCCGCGTGCCCCACCGGACCAGACCCGAAACGCTTTTTAGAACCGCTTACAAATCTTTACAGCAACTTATCGAATTTTACGGTATTTTCCGGGATGCCGTCTGAATCATGAGGGAAAAATATCTGCGGGACATGCGCTAAAAGGGATGGCAAACGGGATCCTGAGCGCTGTGAAGAA
>JAEZXS010000170.1 GCA_023442755.1 Pseudomonadota bacterium
CTTTGCACCCAGCGCAGTCAAAAAATCCCGCGTCCGGATCGCGCCTGCACACCGGATCGCTATGGGGCCGCGCCAATTTCGGGACAGGGTTAACCGCCACCCGATTCCACCTCTTCTTCCCGTTTGCATTGCAGCCCCGACAGGACGTATTATTTTGCCGGCAAATGCTTCAGAGTGAGCAACAGTTCAGCGTGTAATTCGGTCCGCCGGGCCTGTTCGGCAGACTTACCGGAAAGTCCAAAGGAGAAGAGGAATGAAAAAGATCGCGCTCGGCCCGCAAACCCTGGTTTACCCCATGCCCGCATTCCTTGTCGGGGCCAATATCGGTGAAAAGCCCAACTTCATGGCCGCAGCCTGGAGCGGGATCGCCAACAGCACGCCCCCCATGATCACCGTGGCGCTCCAGCATCATCGCTACACCCTGAAAGGTATCAGGGAACACGGAACCTTTTCCGTCAATGTGCCCCAAACGTCCCAGGTCAGGGAAACCGATTACTGCGGCATCGTAACGGGCGCAAAAGAAGACAAGACCGCCGCGTGCAACTTCACCGTCTTCTACGGCAAACTCAAGACCGCCCCCCTCATCGAGCAATGCCCCGTCAACCTGGAATGCAAGGTGGTCCATACCCTGAACCTCGGAAGCCACACCCTGGTGATCGGCCAGATCGAGGACGTATACGTTTCGGAGGAATGCCTGACAAACGGCGAACCCGATCCCCACAAGATCGATCCGCTCATCTACGTCACCGGCGCGGACAAAGCCTATCACGGCATGGGCCAGGCGGTGGGTCCGGCATTCAAAATCGGCATGGAAATCAAGAAGAAGAAATAGCGCCCGCCATGAAAAGCTATCGCAAGGAATTGTGGTTCAACGTCCCGGGGCGGATGGGTTTCATCAACATCACGCCCCAGGTCGAGGAATGCCTCCGGGAAAGCGGGATCAAAGAGGGCCTCGTGCTCTGCAACGCCATGCACATCACCGCTTCCGTGTTCGTCAACGACAACGAGTCCGGCTTGCACGCCGATTTCAGCAAATGGCTGGAAAAGCTCGCCCCGCACGAACCCGTGTCCCAGTACCGGCACAACGTGGGGGAAGACAACGCGGATGCGCACCTTAAAAGGCAGGTTATGGGGCGCGAGGCGGTCGTGGCGATAACGGACGGGAAGCTCGATTTCGGCCCGTGGGAGCAGATCTTTTACGGCGAGTTCGACGGCAGGAGGCGCAAGCGCGTCCTGGTTAAGATCATCGGCGAGTGAAGCGCTTTCATTTCAATTCATGGCCGTCAACTTGAAAGACGGTAAGCCGCGAAGGAAAAGATTTTTCCATACACAATGTTGCTGTGAGAGCGGCTTTCAGCCGCGATGCGCGGCCTTCGAAGGTGCGTGTTGGCTTTGTCCCACGCGAAGCCGCGAAGCCGCGAAGAAGAACGGACTGCAAATAATTCCAGATTAGTTCGACTCTCTTGTGGGAGCGGCAACCGGTACGTTGCGGCTGGAAGCCGCTCTCACAGGGAATAACTGCAGGAAGCCCCCTAAATCTGCCCCTTCCCCCCCGCGGCAAGGGTTTCCAGGGCCTTGCGGTCGAGCAGCCGAATCCTGCGCCCGTCCACCTCGATCAGTTCCTGCTGCGCCATTTTCGCAAGGATCCGCGAAAGCGTCTCGGGAATCGTCCCGAGCAGGCTCGCAAGCTGCGCCTTCGTGATGTCGAGTTCCAGCATGTCGGGCTTTCCGCTTCTCTCCCCCAGGTAGATCAGGTATGCCGCGAGCCGCCCCGGCACTTCCTTGAGCGACAGGTCCTCTATCAGGTTGGTAAACCGGCGCAGGCGCCGGGACAGAATCCCCAGCATGTTCAGGGCGATCGAGGGCTCGCGGCGTATCAGGTCGACAAAAGCAGCCCTGGGGAAAAAGAGCACCCGGCTCGCCTCGATCGCATCCGCGTTCGCAGGATAATTCCCGCCCGCAAACACCGGCACCTCCCCGAAAATCTCTCCCGGGCCGAAAATGTGCAGGATCTGCTCCTTGCCCTCCAGCGAGAGTTTGTAAATCTTTACCTTCCCGCCCGCGACAAGATAGAAACCCTTTGCACGGCCTCCTTCCGTAAAAAACACCTGCCCTTTTTCATACTGTTGATCCAGGCAGATTTCCGCGAGGATTTCCAGCTGCCGGGCGGGCAGCCCGTTAAAAAGCGATGCCCTTGCTATTTCGTCGGATATTTTCATTTGTCTTCCTGAAAACGGTCCACGCCATGATTAGTTTTCATTCCATCCCTAGCCAACGAGAAAGAGCAGGAATTTCTCTAAAAAATGAGCCCCCTTGACCTAAGTCAAGGATCGCCATTGGGGAATGCCTTACATTGCGTCTGAAAGCGACGCGGAAGTACGGTTTTAGTAATACCTGATCCCAATATAAAAATCCAACAGGAGGCAATGAAATGTTTTGTTACCAGTGCGAACAGACGGCAAAAGGCGAAGGATGCACCAAAATGGGCGTATGCGGAAAGCAGCCTGAAGTGGCAGGATTGCAGGATCTTCTGATTTACGCTCTCGAAGGAATCGGCCTCGTTGCAACCGAAGCCCGCCGACTGGGAATAAGCGACAGGGCGGCCAACGTCTTCACCTGTGAAGCACTCTTTTCGACGCTCACCAACGTGAACTTCGATGAGAAATATTTTCTCGCCGCCATTCCGAAGGCCGTTTCCATCCGGGAAGCCCTCAAGGCAAAGGTAAAAGCGGCAGGCGGCAAGGCCGATTTCGCCCAGGCGTCCGCAACCTTCCAGCCGGCCGCAACCCGCGACGGCATGATCGCCCAGGCAGCCGAAGCCGGCCTCAAAGCCGACACCTCGGAAAACCCCGACATTCAGTCCCTCAGGCATATCCTTCTGTTCGGATTGAAAGGCATCTCCGCCTACGCCGACCACGCCCAGATCCTCGGCAAGGAAGACGAAGCCGTATTCGCCTTCGTCCACGAAGGCCTGGCTGCCGTCTCCAGAAAAGACCTCGGACTCCAGGACCTCCTCGGTCTCGTCCTCAAGTGCGGTGAAATCAACCTCAAGACCATGGGACTGCTCGATGCCGCAAACACCGGCGCTTACGGCCATCCAGTCCCGACCCAGGTTTCCCTCGGCCACAAAAAAGGCAAGGCCATACTCATTTCCGGCCACGACCTCAAAGACATGGACAAGCTGCTCCAGCAAACCGAAGGGAAAGGCATCTACGTCTATACCCACGGCGAAATGCTTCCAACCCACGGCTACCCCGGGCTGAAAAAGTACCCGCATTTCTACGGCCATTTCGGCACGGCATGGCAGAACCAGCAAAAGGAATTCCCGAACTTCCCGGGCCCGATCCTCATGACTACCAACTGCATCCAGAGGCCGGCGCAGGTCTACGCCGACAACATCTTCACCACGGGCCTCGTCGGATGGCCTGGAGTACAGCACGTCGGAAACGGGGATTTCTCTCCGGTGATCCAGAAAGCCCTGGCCATGCCCGGCTTCACGGATGACGTGGACGGCAAGAAAGTCATGGTCGGTTTTGCACATAACGCCGTGCTCGGGGTGGCCGACAAGGTGATCGAAGCAGTCAAAGGCAAAAAGATACGCCACTTCTTCCTGGTCGCGGGCTGTGACGGCGCAAAGCCCGGCCGCAACTACTATACGGAATTCGTGGAAAAGGTGCCCAAAGACTGCGTCGTCCTGACCCTCGCCTGTGGAAAATACCGGTTCTTCGATAAGGAACTCGGAACCATAGAGGGCCTGCCCAGACTCATGGACATCGGACAGTGCAACGACGCCTACTCCGCCATCCAGATTGCCGTGGCCCTCGCCCAGGCATTCAACGTCGGAGTCAACGACCTGCCCCTCTCGCTCGTCCTTTCCTGGTACGAACAGAAAGCGGTCGCGATCCTCCTCACGCTGCTCCACCTCGGAATCAAGAACATCCGCCTGGGGCCCTCGCTTCCGGCATTCGTCAGCCCGGGAGTCCTGGATGTGCTGGTGAAGAATTTCGACATCAAACCGATTACTACACCCGATGAGGACCTCAAGGCGATCCTCGGGTAACACTAACGAAAAGGTTTCAACCGCGCCGGTCCCGATGGAACGGCGCGGTTTCAAAGGCAAGCCGTGACGGACCTGTGCAAGGCCGAGCTGATAAAACCAAAAGAGCGGGGAAATGATTTCCCCGCGCCCCTCAATATTCGGCCGGACGCGCCATCCCGCAACCGCGGGATGAACGCGTCCGGCCGAGCGCTCGGCGGTTCGGCGTCCTCCCACGCCTGGCGTGGGGCCGAGGTCCCCACGTTTTGCGCTCTTCGCTTACCTTGCAAGCAACATGGAGCACAGGTCCGCCGGCAACCTTTTGGAGGCAAATCATGAAATGCCCTGGCCAGGATAGTCGATCGTGGGGTCCGGAAGCGATTTTCGAAGCGAGATGTCCGAGCTGTGGTGCTTCGATCGAGTTCTTCAAGGACGAGAGTTCCCGCAAGTGCCGCAAGTGCGGGCACAAGGCGATGAACCCGAAAATGGATTTCGGCTGCGCCACGTACTGCCGGTTTGCCGAACAGTGCCTCGGGGAACTTTCCCCGGAACTCCTGGCGAAGCGAAGCGACATGCTGAAGGATCGCGTCGCAGCCGAGGTGAAAAAGCAGCTCGGTAAAGATTTCAAGCGCATCGGCCGCACTCTGAAGACGGTCGAGTATGCAGGCATGATCCGCCGGGACGAAGATGCCGATCCCGCAGTGGTAACCCTGGCCGCTTACCTCTCGGCCATTGGAGACGCACCCTCGGGAGCCGATTCCGGGGAGGCACTGAAAACGGCTGCCGATATCCTTGCCCGCACGGGCGCGCCTGCCGCAATCACGGGACAGGTTTTGGCGATCCTTGAAGAACTTGACCGAAGGACAATTCCGGATTCTGCGAACTTCCGGTGCGTTCACGACGCGCTGCGCCTTGCAACCCTGGAAGAGTTCATAAAGGCGGGCCAGCCTCGGGAATCGATGGCGCCGATCACAGCGTCTCTTCTGACCGAATCCGGCAGAAACCTGGCGAAGCCGCTTATCATGCAGGATTGCGATGAGTAATGGGCATGGAAATGCTTAATTTTCTAAATGGAACGAACCTCGAAACGATATAGAGAAATCCCGCTGCTGCGGGACCTGGAATACCCTCCCCCGGGTTGGGCGGAATTGGAAGGAGAGCTTCAATGGGAAAAATGCGCAAGATCGTGGAAATAGATGAGGAACTGTGCGACGGCTGCGGGCAGTGCGCCTTGGCCTGTGCCGAAGGAGCGCTCGAAATAAAGGACGGGAAGGCGCGCCTTGTAAAGGAATCGTACTGCGACGGCCTGGGGGCCTGTCTGAGCGGCTGTCCCCAGGGGGCGGTCCGGGTGATCGAGCGGGAAGCGGACGAATTCGACCCGGAAGAAGTCGAACAGCACCTGGCGGCGCAAAAAGAAACAGAGACGCAAAAAGAGTTCACCCCGGCGTGCGGCTGCCCGTCGGCGCGAATAGAAACCTTTTTACAGCCGCCGTTTGTCGACAGGAGATCGGGTCCGGTTGAGCTGGATGCGAGGGATTCCGAGCTGTCCCACTGGCCCATCCAGATCCGGCTGGTGCCCCCGACTGCGCCTTTTCTCAAGAACGCGAATCTCCTGGTGGTTTCCGATTGCGCCCCGGTGGCCTATCCCAATTTTCACCGCGAATTCGTGAACGGCAAGGCAGTCCTCCTGGGGTGCCCCAAGTTCGACAACGCTCAGGAATACATCCGGAAGTTCGCCGAAATTTTCCAAACGGCGGATATTCAGAGCGTTACGGTAATCGATATGGAAGTTCCCTGCTGTTCGGCAATGCCCGCAATAGTCCAGAAGGCAATGAAGGAGGCGGGAAAGGATATTCCGCTTGAGGAGATCACGGTGGGCATCCGGGGAAAAATCCTGGAACGGAAGAAGAACGCGGCCTAGCGCATTGTCGGCAAGTGACCTGATCGCCGCATGGAAATCAAGTACTTACGCGGGAGAGGGTTCAGTCCCTCCGAGGCGCATAGCGTCAGCTTTAGCAGTCGTAACCACCCGGAGATCTTAACTGCTGTGTGAGAGGCTTTCAGCCTCGCAGACTGTTTGAAAAAGCCCTCAATCCGTCTCCCCGACGAACCCCGGATCAGGTCCGGGGCAGGCATCTGGGGCCAGAAGTACTTGAAAACACTGGGTTCCGGCTTTCGCCGGAATGACGATTACGGTGATTTTAGGGTTTGTCATCAATCTGAGAGGCTTTCAGCCTCGATCTTTTAGAAACCTCTCATGCAGCCGAACTCATCTTTCTCCCGGGCTTTTCTTCGCTTCCGGGCTTCGCGTCCTCGCACGAGAAGAAAAAATCCATGACCCGGCCGTTCTTGTGACCTCCAGTTGCCATAATCGCGGCTGCAAGCTGCTCTCACAAAAGTCTTTCTATTTTGCTTATTCTTCTTTGCGGCTCACCGGCTTTCGCCGGGAGGCAAACCGGCGGGTTTGGCGAGAGCCCGGTTCGTCAGCCCAGTTCATATTCCTTGAGCTTGCGGTAAAGGGTTTTTCTGCCGATGCCCAGCAGCTCCGCCGCCTGGGACCGGTTTCCGTCAAAGTGCTCGAGGACGCGCCGAATATGGAGTTTTTCCAGTTCGGCCATGGAGATGAAAGGGGTGTCGAGGGACCGTTCCTGATTGGAATCGACCATTTCCTTCGGAAGGGAGTTGAGGGTGATCAGGCCGTTTTCGGCCAGGATGATGCCGCGTTCGATGACGTTTCTCAGCTCCCTGATGTTGCCCGGCCAGTCGTAGGCCATGAGGCAGTCCATGACCGTTTTGGAAATACGGCAGCGAGTCTCGCCCTCGCTCGAGACTCCCAGGAAGTACTCGACCAGGGCGGGAATATCCTCCTTGCGCTCCCGCAAAGGGGGCACATGAATCTGGAAGACGTTCAAACGGTGGTACAGGGCTTCGTGGAAATTCCCCGCCTTCGCCTCTTCGGCTAAATTCCGGTTAGTTGCAAAAAGATAGCGTATATCGACCTTGCGTTCGTTCTTGTCCCCGAGCCGGTGATAGGAATGATTTTCCAGCAGGCGCAGCATGGCCGCCTGGACCTCTATCGGGAGTTCCCCGATCTCGTCCAGAAAGAGCGTGCCCTGGTGGGCCAGGGTCAGAAGGCCCTCCTGGGATTCGTTTGCGCCGGTAAACGCCCCCTTCAGGTATCCGAACAGCTCGCTGCGCATTATCTCCTTCTGCGAAGCGCCGCAGTTCTTGATTATCAGGGGCTGCCCGGCCCTTTTGCTTCGCGAATGGATGGCCCTGGCCACGACCTCCTTCCCGACGCCGCTCTCCCCGGTGATCAGCACCGGGACGTTGGTGGGAGCGACCTTGGCAATCAGGAACTGGACGTTGTGGATTGCAGGGGAATGCCCGACGAAGCGCGGCAGGGGATGGTAGTTCTGGTTATGTCGCAGGAGGCGGTTTTCCCGCTGGAGGCACACGCGCTGGTAGGCCTTTTCTATCACCAGTTCCAGCCGGTCGAGAGAAAACGGCTTGGTGATGTAGTCATAGGCTCCCATCTTCATCGCGTCCACGGCGCTGTCGATGTCCCCGTGGCCGGTTATGAGGATGATCTCGACATCGGGCACGGCTTCTTTGAACTTCTCGAGCAGATCGAGTCCGCTCGCATCGGGCAGGCGGATATCCAGTATGATGATATCGAAGAGGATCTTGCGGATCAGTTCGTTGGCGCGGCGGGCGCAATCCGCGGTGTGGACCGTTCTGCCCGGGTTGGCCAGTTCTTTTTCGACAAGGCGCCGTATGGATTCTTCGTCATCGACCAGCAAAACCTGAATGGGGTTGAAAGCTGCCATTACTGCCTCGTGCTGGGAAGTTTTACAAGAAAAGTGGACCCCTCGCCTTCCTGGCTGCAGACAATGATTTCGCCCTTGTGACTGCGGACGATGTTGTAACAGGTCGACAATCCCATCCCTATGCCTTTACCTACCGGCTTGGTGGTGAAAAACGGTTCGAAAAGCTTCCCCTGGATTTCTGCCGGAATGCCGCTGCCAGTGTCTTCAACGGCAAGCCCCACCCTGTAATTGTCGCACGGGAACGTGCGAATCCTGACAGCCCCGCCCGCCTCTACGGCATCGAGCGCGTTGAACAGGAGATTCAAGATCACCTGTTTGAGCTGGGAAGGGTCGCCCAGGACGAACGGCAGCGATTGATCGAGTTCGAGGCCGATGATGTCCGGGGGGTACTTTTTCAAATGGTTTCGCAGCAGCTTGAGCGTATCGTGGAGGAGCGAATTGATGTCGACCGGTGAAGAATCGCCGCAGGTCCGCCGTCCGAAGGTCAGCAGGTTCGAGACTATATCCTGGCACCGCCGGCATTCCTTGAGGATCGTTCCGAGATACTCGTTGAAGGTTTCGACAATGTCGGCGTCCGCCTGAGTCTCCAGCCTTGCCATGCGCCGCTTCAGCCCTTCGGCGAAGCCGGAAATCGCAGTAAGAGGGTTGTTGATTTCGTGGGCAACCCCGGCAGCCAATATGCCGATAGTGGCCATTTTCTCCGCTTGGTAGTATTTCGCCCGGTATTCCATTTCCAAGGTCACGTCGCGTTTGAGCAGGAGCACCCGGGTGGGCTCGCCCTTCGAGTTGGGCAACGGGGATGCTGTAATCTCGAAATGGCGGTTTTTCCCGTCCACGGCGTAGATAGACGT
>JAEZXS010000251.1 GCA_023442755.1 Pseudomonadota bacterium
CGTCGGAAACCGTCCTATAAACCTACAACTTATCGATCAGCCCGTTTATGTCGTGGGTGCCGAACAGGACCATATTTGTCCATGGACCGAGACTTTCAAGATCGGCAAATATGTCAAAGGTCCGGTCAGATTTGCGCTCTCGGATGAAGGGCATATCACCGGTATCGTGAATCCCCCCTCGACTCGATCGAAACGGAAGTACTGGTGTAACGATGTCACCGAACCCATCGAACCCAATGAATGGCTTTCCCTTCAACACGAACAGCAAGGCTCCTGGTGGGTTGACTGGGTGAAGTGGCTGTCTGAACGCTCTGATTCCAGGCGCGAGCCTCCTCCAATGGGGAGCCCGAACTATCCCCCCCTTGAAAAGGCTCCGGGAAGCTATGTGCTCGAACAATAGACAAAAACCGCTAAGCATGGAGGTCAGCTAACATGGACAAAGGAATGACGATGGCAAAGCAGATGCTCGACTTGCAGAGAGTGACTTTCGACAGCATGATCAACGGCATGCTCATGTTCTGGGACCAGACGGAAAGAATGGTCGGTCCGTTCCTCGATCAGGCGGCATGGATGCCCGATGAGGGCAAGAAAGCCGTCAGGGACTGGCTGGATACCAACAGAAGGGGTTGCGAAAGCTTTAAAAACGCAGTCGATACCGGGTACAGCAACCTCGAAAAGTTCTTCGGCGGTACAGTTCAGCAGCAACAGGAGCCGCCGCGCGCACAGCCTGCATAGCGCTGCGCAGGCCGTTCAGATTCACCGCCCCTTGTATGAAAGTGATCGGGCGGAATCCAGCTTCGGCTACCCTTGCAACTTGAATGGGCCATCTCCAGATGGGGGTGGATTGGTTTGCCATGGGAAAGGAGACTCTTAAGGCATGTTGGAAATCGAGAACTCAGTGGCTGTCATTACCGGCGGTGGCGGAGGCATTGGACTTGCGCTCGCGAAGTATTGGGTCCGGAACCAGGGGAAAGTCGTTCTTGCCGATGCTTCTTCAGCGCTTTTATCCTCGGCGGAAGCGGAACTGAAGGAAATGAGCGGTGATGTCCGCACAATCGTCTGCGACGTGACCTCCGAGGAAGATTGCGGAAAGCTTGCGGACTTCGCTATTGCGGAATATGGCCGGATCAACCTGGTTGCGCCGTTTGCGGGGATCATCAAGGACTCTCTCCTTGTAGCCCGGGACAAAAACTCCGGCAAAGTGACCGGAAAGATGTCTTTGAATAACTTCCAGTCCGTGATCAACATCAATTTGACCGGGGTGTTCTTAACGGTAAGAGAGTGCGCCGAACGCATGATAAACAACGAGTGCAAAGGGCTCATCTGCCTTATCTCCTCCACCGGATCACTAGGTACGGCCGGCCAGATCAACTATTCGTCTTCCAAGGCGGCCATGTCCGTCATGCCCAAGGTCATCACGGCAGAATTCTTCCGCCGGGGCATCGCCGATAAGATCCGGTGCGTTGCCGTGGCTCCCGGATATGTCGGTACCCCTATGGTGCGTAAGATGAGCCCCAAAGTGCTCGATACCATCGTCGAACAGGTCCCTATCGGACGTCTCGTAGAACCCGATGAGGTGGCCGCACTCGTCGGAGAGCTCTATCGCAACGAAGCATTGGCCGGGGACGTCTTTTATATCCACGGAGGATTGCGGCTCGGGTCGAAAGGCTAGGAGAGACTTTCGCGAATGACTCCCTCGTAGTCTAATCGGATGGATTCCCGAAATCGGGAGTTACATGCGGGGGCATTGGCGGAAGTGCCTGTATTGAACGGATGGGAAAATGCTGAGTCTTTTCAATGCGTCCTTCGAAATGCTCCGAGCGGCTTCTACCTGGGTGGACAGGGCTTCCCGGACGGCCCCCGCCGTAGCGGAAGCTGCCATTATCCAGTCGATGGCGCTGCAACTCTACTGGAAAGGCATCTGCAAATACAACGACAGCTTCTTGAGGCCATCGTCAAATGCCCTGAGTGCCTTCATTGCGGCAGAATCCCAAAAGATGCCCGGCAGGACGCCGGCCGAGAATCTCCATGACTACAGCAACCTCGCAGGCTCTAACGTCAGGCTGACCACCATAGGTGCGGCCAAAGCCCTGATGTCCATGAGCGCCATGTCCTACAAGAACATGGGCGATAGTTTCGTCGCCTGGACGAGCACCCTGGCAGGAGACGAACAAAACGGCCTGCTGGAATTGGCCCGGGCACAGGAACGCCTTCTCAGGGTCACGATCGAGGAATACCCGAAAGCCATAGCCGAAATCAAAACGGAGTACGGATTCCATTTCGACGACGGCGGCTATCGGATAGAGGCCGAAACTGATAGATTCCGTCTCTACCGCGTGCTTCCGCGATTGCCCGGCATCGCTGCGGATGATGACCGAAAACCCGTTCTTATCATCCCGCCGTATGTGCAGGGAGCCAATATTCTCGCGTTCCTCCCCGGGGAGCAGAGAAGCTATGTTCATTGTTTTGCGAACCAGGGTATCCCTACCTACATCCGGATCGTGAAAAATATCGAGGAAGAGCCCGCCGTCCAGGTCATGACGAGAGAGGATGATGTTCTCGATACAAGGAAGTTCTGCCGGGAAATAGTCGCGAGGCACAAACGCAAGCTTACGCTGAACGGATACTGCCAGGGCGGTTATTGCGCCCTGGTCGCAATCCTTTCAGGTGAACTCGATGAGCTTGTCGACGCCTTGATCACCTGTGCAACTCCCATCGACGGCAGCCGCAGCAAATCCCTGGTGCAATATATAAAGGGCCTGCCGGAACGATTCAGAGACATTCGGTATTCCTTGAAGACCCTTCCTACCGGGAACAAAGTAGTGGACGGCCGTATTCTTGGGTGGGTTTACAAGTTGAGGAAGATGGACGTAGAATCACCGTTTCCGGCCTTTCACCGCGACCTGGCCCTCTTTGCCGCGCAGCACGGACCGAGGATTCGAATCAACAAGACTGCCGCGGCCGTCAATCATTGGCTGACCTACGATCAGACTGACATTCCACTCGATATAACCAAAATGAGCTATGACTCCTACACCATTCCGATCGACAGGGATGGCTATCTCCCGGTCAGACTCTTCGGACGCAGCATGAACATCAGGCGCATCGAGGAAAGGAAAATCCCCTGGCTCATGTGCATCGCCGACCAGGATGATATGGTGGACAGAGAGGCTTCCCTTGCAGCACTCGATTATCTCGATGCCGAGGTATGCGTTTTTCCCAAGGGACATGTATCCCTGGCGACTTCCTGGTCCATTCCTACATCGGAATGCTCCCTGCACCTGCGGTTCCGGTTGCCGGGCAAGCCTTCGGAATCGGACGACCAAATATCGCGCGGGCCGGTTTGCTTCCATCTCGACCTTGAGAGCATCCCAATGGCCAAACCCGCAGCCAAAGCACGAAGGACGAAAAAACAGCGCTCCGCCGTCCAATCCGGTTAGTGACTCGTCAACCAAGTTCGATGCCTACGGTCCGTTTGAGGGAGCGTCCTTCAGCCGCGATCAGGCAATCGAAGACATCGAGCCAGTCAATAAAAAATCCCCGCAGCTCTTATCGGCATGCGGGGGTTTTTTCCGAACCTTGCCGGCATCAGATCCGACCGGCTCCCAGCCTGTTCATAAGAACCTCGAGCTTTTCTTTCAGCTCTTTAATTTCTTTTGTCACTTCATCGACGTTCCCGTTCTTTGGGGAATCATTCCGAGAGCGCCAGTTGTCCAGCATCTGATTTCCCGCAAGGCACATGTCGTTGCATGCATCAACCGTCCTGTGCAGCAACTGAATGTACCGGGGCGACTTGAGAATCTCAGTATATGATGCGGGGGTGGTTTGCGGCATGGGAAAACAGGATGCTATCTCGTTCAACCTCTCTGAAAAAACTGTAAAGGAGTTCATGAACTCTCGCGCTTTTTCCATGCAGGTGCGGGTATGCGGATCGGCACTGAAGCAGGCCGGCAGGAAAGCTTCCATCACAGGCGCCGCCATCTGCGTGAGGGCCATCGGCTTGAAATAGTTTTCCTGCGATTGCTGCCCTGACATCATCGATTTCAGCCATGCCTCCAGAAGTGGTCTGCTCCAGAGTTCGGACATCGAGTTTATGAGCGCTTCAAACATCTTCACTCCCATTTCTAAACCGGGCGGGTGCCGATTAGTGCTCGCCTCCCAGCTTCACCAATGCCCAGTCAGGCACATCCTCCCTGCCGATATAACTGCTCCTGGCCCAATAATGATCCGGCTCGCTCAGCTGAATGAATTTCACCCCTTCCCTATGAAGCAGGGCAAAGTATGTCATCGTGATCCCGTCAAGCGTCTGATCGCGTCCAAGCTCTACAAGCTTTCCGACTTTAGGACGCAGGCAGCGAACCGATTCACATGGTGTAAGGCATTCGCTTACCTTGTCGCAGTTTTTGCACGCCCCCAGGACTTCCAGCACCTGTAAGTCGAAAACCTCATGATCCGGGTTATTCAGCTCCCATCCGCAAATTTTGCTTTCCTCGCTTTCCATTGCCACTATCCTTTCCACTCCGATCTACCTCCGGAATTTTGCGGGGATAGCCTCGCACTTTGATACGAGCACCCGGGACTGTTCTAACATCTCTCAGAAAGGAGCGCCCGTACGCACCTCTCCCCCGACAGTCATGTCTGCTCGCAATTCAAGATAAGTGATATCGACGAGAGGGAAAATAAACCAAACACTGTATCCTGTTATGCGGTATACAGTACTTTACGACCGACTTTGGCTCCGGCGCGACTTCCGCTCCTAATGAAAACTGACTATGACAAACAAAAAATCCGTGGTTTCCTGGGTCCTGTATGATTTCGGCATGGCATGGTTTTCCATGGTCGTGCTGACCGCATATTTCATTTTGTACTTCAAAAACGTCATCGCCGGTGGGGAGAAGGGATACGGGGACTTTTTATGGGGTGCGGCGGTCTCCACGGCGATGGCGGCTTCCGTGCTCCTCTCCCCCGTCCTCGGCGCAGTGGCAGATGCCACGTCGAAAAAGAAAAGTTTCTTCCTTCTTTCGGCAGGGATTTCCATTCTGAGCACTATGCTGCTCTATTTCACCGGTCCCGGCCAGATTGCCCCGGCAATGATCCTGGTGATCACCGGATATGCGGGTTATACGATCGCCATGACCTTCTATAATGCGTTCCTCCCGGAAATCGCAGAACCCTCACAGGTGGAAAAGCTCTCCGGTATTGGATGGGGAATCGGCTACATTGGAGGTCTTGCGGCTTTGATATGCATGGCCTTCCTGGTCCCAAGCGTCGAGGCCGGAAAACATATCGTTCTGCTCGCGGGCATTGTCTATGGCGCTTTCGCCGTCCCAGCCTTCCTCTTTCTGCAGGATACGGCGCCCCATCCTTCCGGCGTCGGCAACCGCTCCATGAAGGAAGGAATCCTCCGGCTCATCCAAACATTCAGGGAGATCCGGTCCTATCGCGCTATTTTCACTTTCCTGATCGCATACTTTTTCATAAGCGACGCCATTTCGACAGTTGTAGTCTTCTTCTCCTCATACACTGTGGACACGCTGCATTTCACGGTCGGTCAGAATATCGCTCTTCTTATGCTCATCCAACTCTCCGCGGCCGCAGGGGCAATGGCATCGGGCATTCTTTCCAGGAAATTCGGCATAATCAGGACCATCATCATCACGATTCTTATCTGGATCGCGGCCCTTCTTGGAATTATTGCCTTTTCCAGCATCGCAGCCTTCTACGCACTCTCGGTTTGTGCAGGCGTCGTGCTCGGAGCCACCCAGGCAGCAGCGCGCAGCTTCATGGCAGTGGAAACCCCACCCGGCAAGCACGCCGAATTCTTCGGATTCATGACATTCAGCACCAAGGTGGCGGCAATTTTCGGCCCTCTGCTCTATGGGATAATTTCCACGCGCACCAATAACGCGAGACTTTCCGTTCTCTCGCTCGAAGTGCTCTTCATTGTCGGCCTGCTCATCATGCTCCAGGTCCCGCGCGCACAGAGCACGGCCAAACGCGCATAGCCCCCCGGACACTCTTTTATGGGAGAGGGAATTGCGAGCTAAGAATAAAAGAGCCAGGATACTCTTCCTTGCCTGGCTCTTTTACGGAATAGAAAGAGAGCAGTCCTAATCGTCAAACCCTCCGGCCCGGCCTCCCCCTTCACCGCGGCCGGATGTTTTCGCGCAATTCCCCTCCGATTCTTTCTTCTCCGAGCCCGATTTTGAAACCTTGGAGCCCGAAGCGCCTTTAACGGTCTTTTTACCGGATACCGCCTTTGGCGGAGGTGCAGCGCCGTTGCCAAGTATTCCGGAGATCGCAGGATGTCCAGGAGGCGTCAACCCGGTTCTACCGTCATGATGGCAGCGCGCACACACCGATCCGTTAGCCGAGGCGGGTGTCTTTGGGGCTGGAGCTGCCGCAGAAGGAGTACCCGA
>JAEZXS010000260.1 GCA_023442755.1 Pseudomonadota bacterium
ACCAATGATGCCTGGTACGGCGATACGGGCGGCCCTTATCAACATCTCCAAATGTCTCGCTGGCGGGCGATCGAGTTCCGGGTTCCCCTGGTCCGGGCCGCAAACACGGGCATAAGCGCCGCCTTTGACGCAACGGGAGCCGAGTGCGGCAGGCTGGGGTTGAACGAGGCCGGTTCGCTTGCCTGCACCGTTCGTCCGATGCATCAGTTGACATTTTACGCCAGATTCGGCGATGTGTTTGCCTGGTTCAGCGTTATTGCAACAGTTTGCGGTCTGCTTTACGGGCAGTTTTATTCCAAGCTTGGGAGGAGAAAGATTCAATGAACGTGGACATTACTGAACTGAAGAACTCTTTGAAAGACCTGACGCAACGATTCCAGACCCTCAGGGGTTATCTTTGACATAGAAAGCAAAGAAAAACGGTCGGCTGAACTCGAAAAATTGATGACGAAACCGGATTTCTGGGAAAACCCGGATGCCGGGCGCGATATTCTCAAGGAACGCTCCGAGCTGAATGAAACGATTCAGACGTGGCGCGATCTGTCCCGGGAAATCGAGGACAACGAGCTTCTGTTCGATATGGCAATCGAGGAGGAGGACGAGCAGAATCTTCAGGAAGTCCTGCGCAAGCTGAAAGAGCTTCAGAAAAAGTACCGGGAGCTCGAACTGCGCCAGATGCTGAGCGACGAAAACGACAACAAGAACGCCATCGTCAGCATCAACGCCGGGGCAGGGGGGACCGAAGCGCAGGACTGGGTGGAGATGCTGCTGCGGATGTACCTGCGATGGTGCGAGAGGAAGGGCTTCAAGGTGGAGATGATTGACCTTCTCGAGGGCGAGGAGGCCGGGGTAAAGAGCGTCACCTTCACCGTCTCGGGTTCTTATGCGCACGGGATGCTCAAGGCAGAATCCGGCGTACACCGGCTTGTGCGGATTTCGCCGTTCGACGCCAGCGGGAGGCGCCATACGTCCTTTGCCGCCGTTCTGGTTTTTCCTGAAATCGATGACAAGATCGAAGTGGAAGTAAAGCAATCCGACCTGCGGATCGATACCTACCGGGCGAGCGGCGCGGGAGGACAGCACGTCAACAAGACCAGTTCGGCGGTCCGGATAACGCATTTGCCGACGGGGATCGTTGTCCAGTGCCAGAACGAGAAATCGCAGCACAGGAACCGCGACATCGCTCTGAAGATATTGCGGGCCAGGCTCTATGAGAGGGAGCGGCGCGCCCAGCAGGCGAAAATGCAGGAAGCGCACGACAATCTCGATGAAATTGCGTGGGGAAATCAGATCCGGTCGTACGTCATGCAGCCCTATCGACTGGTCAAGGACCACCGGACCAATTTTGAAAAGGGGAACGTCGACGGCGTTCTCGACGGCGAGTTGGACGAGTTCATCGAAGCGTATCTGCTCACTTCGATGAGCGCCTAGCGTTGATGGATAAAACCGGGGTCCCGAATGGTCCCGGATTCACGCACCACAACAAACAAGGCGGAATGGCAACGGGCCCATTCCGCCTTGTTGTTTTGAGTGACATTTTTGTTCAAAGACTGTACCCGACTTCCCCGTGGATCTCCTTGTCCAGCCCCATGAATTCTTCATCCTCGCTAACGCGCAGTCCCATGGTGATTTCGAGGCAGTAGCCGATGGCATAGGTGAGTACGAAGCAAAACAGGCCGACGCTCACCACACCGAGCAACTGCACCCCGAGCTGGGAGACGTTTCCGACGATCAGGCCCGTACCGCCGACCGTGGCAAACAGGCCGGTTGCGAGCGTGCCCCAGACTCCGCCGATGCCGTGTACGCCGACCACGTCGAGCGAGTCGTCATAGCCGCAGCAGAACTTGAGCCGGACTCCGTAAAAGCAGAGCGCTCCGGCAACGAGACCGATGACGATCGCAAATGAGGGCGAAACGAAGCCGGAAGCGGGCGTTACGGAACCAAGCCCGGCAACGATCCCGGATGCAAACCCAAGGGCGCTCGGCCTTTTCACCACCAGCCATTCCATCACCATCCAGGAGCATGACCCCGCAGCTGCAGCGAGCATAGTGGTGGTGAAGGCAAGTACCGCGGTCGAGTTGGCCGCCAGGGCGCTTCCCGCGTTGAAGCCGAACCATCCGAACCAGAGAAGCCCGACGCCCAGCACTGTCATGGTGAGGTTGTGGGGGACGAACATTTCGCTGGGAAAGCCTTTGCGCTTGTTTATGATCATGGCCATGGCAAGGGCCGATACCCCTGCGGAGAGGTGGACGACCAGTCCCCCGGCAAAGTCCATGATACCCAGCTTGGCAAGCCACCCGCCGCCCCATACCCAGTGAACGAGCGGGTAATAGACGAGCAGCCCCCAGAGCAGCACGAAAACGAGATAGGTACTGAACTTCATGCGCTCTGCAATCGCCCCGCTGATAAGGGCGGGTGTGATTATGGCAAACATGCCCTGGAACATGACGAAAGCGTATGTGGGGATGGTGCCGGTAAGGGAGTCGACTCCGATCCCCATGAGCATAAAGTGTCTGAGATCGCCTATGATTGCGTTTCCGGGAGCGAAGGAGAGCGAATATCCCACTGCGAACCATTCGAGTGCGAGTACGCCGAGGGCAACAAACGAATGCATCAGTGAACTCAGCACATTTTTGCGCTGAACCATCCCTCCGTAAAACAGGGCCAGGCCCGGAAGCATGAGCATGACAAGGGCTGAGGAAACCAGTACCCAGACCGTATCGGCCGGGCTCATGGCGGGGCTGTCGGCGGCAATAACCGGACCGGATGTACACATCAGAAGCAAGGGGATTGCAGCCGAAGCAAACCCGACGGGAATGGTAACCTTTCGCATAGACATGGTGCTTCTCCAAAGCATTAATGGATTAAATGGTAGCAGTTGCAGAAGAGCAATCTGCGTACCAGGGATGAGTAATGGCATAAGTAGTGGAAAATAAAAATAATGTTGGTTTTGCAAATGATGATTGGCCATCTGGAATGAAACAAAAGTGTGATAATCGTCCGATTATCTTGCAAAGAGTGTTCGAATTTGTAGCAATGTGTATCAAAACAGAGGAACTGTTCTCTCCAAAATGACAATGCAGTACAAAAATATCCGTGTATTCACCCGGTAGAGCGACAAAAGTGTCTTATAAATGTGTATCAGAAGGCAGATTCTGTGGCTCGATCAGAACAATTTTGGGAACGTCCGGCATGTTCAAAATTGTAGACGGAAAAGTTATGGCGGCGCATTGTTTTGTCGATTTGTGGTAACGACGGAAAACTCGACTTCGAGGGGTCATCTCACGTCGTCATTTGCTCGGGTGACAATTTTGCCTGCGACAAAGACTCTTTCCGTGAAAGAGCGTGCGCTTTTCGGAAATATCCCCGCTGTCACGATGTTATTACGTTGGGTAACAGAAAGTCCTACCTCTAAAAATCCACAATAATGTTTCAATTTTGTTCGGATCTGCGATTTTCACCACAAACTTGTTTTCATCGCCTTCTCTGATTCACGCTTGAAAGCCGGCTTGCTCGGATAAATAACACTAATTAATACAGCTACTTATAATTAAGCTTCCGGCCAGGCCTTCGAGTTGGCATGCGCTTTGGACTACTGCGCACTCAAGATTGAGCTGTACGGTACTGAATTCATTGTTACGAGAAATCCCGAAGCGCAATCGGGGCAGGAATCACGCAATTCATAAATCTTTTTTCTGGAGGAGCACATGATCAAGATAGAGGCAATCATAAAGCCGTTTCGTCTCACGGAGGTACAGGAGGCGCTGACAGCCCTGGGTATTCAGGGCATGAC
>JAEZXS010000010.1 GCA_023442755.1 Pseudomonadota bacterium
GTATGGAGCGATGTGCCGCTTCCTGCTGAAGCAGGGAGGAATCGAGGTCCTGGATAGTTTCGTCTCGCAGCGGGCCACGGCGGGTACAAGCAAACCGGCACCGCACCCCGAGCGCTGTTTCGCCTGATTGGAAGATGGAGTTGTCCGTGCACGGCTTGATTCAGGAAAGGGAACCTGTGGAAATTCGCTCGCGGCCGCTTCGTTATTTCATGATCGGGCGCGATCCTGTGCTCGATCCTACGAGCGAGAGCAGAGTGCTGCGGGGAGCTGAGTCTCCCAGCCCCTACAGGGACTACACGGAAACGACCCTGTCCGAAATCCTGGATATCGATCTTCGAAGCGGCAGGTTGATTGTTGACCCCACTTACCGGTGCAACTTCAAATGCCGGTTCTGCAACCTGCCCGTGGATGACTCCGAAGAACTTGACTGGGACGGCATGAGGATTCCGTTGAAAGCTCTGGCCCTGAGCGGGTTGCGCAGGGCCGTTGTTTCCGGAGGGGAACCGGGCGTCTATCGGCGTACTCCCGTAATTCTCTCGGACCTTCGGAAGATGAAGATATCCACGACGGTCCTGACGAATGGCATATGGGCGCACGATGCACACCGGCTGGCAGCGATCGTGGAAAGCGGAGTCCACGGGTTCCTGGTAAGCCTCAAGGCGTTTGATGAGGCCGGGTATGAGAGAACAACGGGACGCAAAGTGAAGGAAAGAACCTGGATGGCCGCCCTGGCGAATATTGCCCGGGAGCGGGCGCAGGGACGGATCGACGGCTTTGGGGTAAATATCGTTATAAATACGATTAATATCGATAAATTGCAAAATACCGGCTGGATCGAAGAGCTGCCGGCAATGCCCGAAATCACGATTTCCCTTGTCGAACCATATACCGACGAAATGATCGGGCTGGTGCCCGCGCCCGGAAGACTCAGGAATGCGTTGGATTGCCTGCTGGAGAAGTACGAGAAGCTTGGAATAGATTATTCTGTGGAAGGCATGCCGCTATGCCTGCTTGGTGAGCGGCGGCACAGGAGCATCGACCTCGGGCGCCTGAAAGATCGCTGTCCCAGGGTCTTTATCCGGCCTTCACATGGGATGGACCATATGCTGGTGCATGCCGGATATCAACGCCTGCTCCAGTTTTTTCGCCTCCCCGTGTGTGATTCCTGCGCATGCAGGCAGGAATGCCCCGGGCCCCACAAACGCACACACGGGCTTTACGGGAAGACCGATCTGGTTCCCTTTGCCGATGAAGGCCATGCATGATGGGACTCGTCGGGTTCGCACGGAAATATGTCATTCCCGACCTCCTGGAGGTAAAGGGGAAGGTGTTCATTTCCGTGCTGCTGCTGTTTGCGGCGACCATATCGCAAATCGGTGCGATCGAAGCGGGACGCGCCCTGGTACAGGTGCTCCAGATCAAGCTGGCGAGCGCACGCCCGAGCGGCATCCTGGCATGGATTGCCGACCGGGGACATTATGGAGCCGATGAACTGCTGGCATTCTGCTCGGCGCTTGCCGTGCTCCTGCCTCTCATCACATGTGTTTTCACGTATGCGCGGGACATCACTTTCGAGCGTGTAGCCATCCGCATGACACGGATATTCCAGGACAGGCTGTATGCGAAAATCGTATCGCTTCCTTATTCGAGTTTCAAAGAAATCAGTGCAGCTGTCCTGGTAAAGAGAATCAACTACGACGCCGGCCAGATACGAAGACTTCTCCTGGATGTGGGGCTCTTCCGTGTGGCGGATGCCGTTATTCTCATGGGAATACTGGGCTACCTGGCCTCCCTTCATCCCGGGCTCATGATGGTTTCCGTTGCCGGGCTGGTGCTCTATCTGGTCATCGCCTGGATATCAGCCGGCATTGCCGCCGATCAAATCCTGGCCATGGACCGATGCAGGGAGGAAATTACCGGGTGCGCCCAGGAATCCTTCGAACGTTTTCTGGATATTCGGGCCAACCTACGTGAGCGCTTCGAAGTGCGGCGGTTCGGGGGAATTACGGAGAAGGCTGCCAGGGCACGGTCCTGGTTTGCCGTGGTCCTGCTGCTGGACAGGTCTTTGACCAATCTGCTCGCCGCGCTTGGCCCGGTGGTCGTCATGGTTGTCGGAGGATGGTGGGCTCTGCAGGGGGATCTGCCGCTGGAGACCCTTCTTGCCTTCGTGGCCGCAACGAGCATGATCTACGGCCCGGTGGACCGGCTTTCCGCGGTTCCCATGTCGCTGAAGGAACTGGCGGTCAGCGTCCGGAACATGGAAGATGTGCTGAGGCGCCAACCGGAGCCGGGGAATGGCGTTGCAGCGGTTTCGACAAAGATCGAGCCGGCGACTGCGCCGCTCCTCGAAGTGAGAAGCCTCGTATTCGAATATCCGGGAACGGGGCGCCGCTTCGTTTACGACAGCATGAAAATCCAACAGGGAGAGCGCGTCGCACTGGTCGGTCCCAGCGGATCGGGAAAGACGACGCTGCTCCTGCTGCTGTTCGGGATATTTCGCGACTACATAGGGAACGTATACTTTCGGGGCCGGGACATCCGGACGATCTCCTTGAAGGAACTGCGCGTCCGCATGGGACTGCTGCTCCAGGACAGCTACGTTCTGGCGGACACTGTGGCAGGCAACATTGCCTACGGCGCATCCGACGGTCTGGAATTGAGCGAAAAAGAAATAATGGCTGCTCTCGATAAGACTTACCTGTCAAAAGAGATCCTGCAAATGCCGAAGGGTATCCAGACCCAACTGCTGCACCTCGGTTCGAACATCTCCGGCGGGCAGCGCCGGAGGCTGTGTTTGAGCCGGGTGCTGGTGAGGAAGCCGGACATTCTGATGCTCGATGAGCCGGTTAGCGGCGTTCCGCCGCTGGAGGCTCGCTCGATCATCGATACGCTGACACACGACCGGCTAGATGTAACGATGCTGATCAGTACGCACCAGGCCGAAATCCTCCGGGCCATGGATCGCTGCATCGTGCTCAACACCGCCAATGAAGACGGGTTCACGGTCACGAGAATCGAAGGGTGCGGAAGACACGAGGATCTTCTTCGTTCCTGTCCGTTCTACGGCGAACAGTTCAAAGAAAAGGGCCTGGAGGGGGCATGAGCATACAACGGGATGCGCTGTCGGGGAATTCCGGGGGCAGGGAGATTGCGACCCTTTTTGTTTCGACTACCAACCGCTGCAACCTGTCCTGCCGCTACTGCAGTGCCGGGGCCGGACCGGAGATCGCTTCCGGCATGGACCCCGGTGTGGCCGAAGCCGCGGTGAGAGACTGGATCATCAGCTCCAGCCTGAAGCAAATCACCTTGATATTGACCGGTGGAGAGCCCCTGCTCTGGGGGTACGAAAACCTGGGACGCGTGTGCCGCGCCGCGCGGGGGCTGTCCCTGCGGCATGGTGCAGTGCTCACGATAGGCATCCAGTCCAACGGTTCGCTGGTGGACGGGAGATTTGCCCGGTTTTGCCGCGAATTTGCGATCGAACCGTGTTTCAGTATGGATGGACCTCCGCATGTGAGCGACCTGTGCCGTGGATCGGGCGACCGGGTCTTTGCCGCCCTGAAGGGGTTGCAGCGGGAGGGGATCGATTTCGGCATCGTATGCTGCCTGACTGACGGCGTTGCGGATAATATCGAAGAGGTGCTGGAGTGGTTCCGAAAGGAAAAATTCCATAAGATCAGGATCAATTCACTCGGGGCGCCTCCGCCCGGCCGAAATGCAAAGGCGCTTTCGTGCGAGACTCGGTTCGAGGTGAAGCGAGCCACATACGAACACATGTCCAGGCACGGTAAAGATTCCCTTCGGGAGCGCAACGTGATGCGACAGGTCCTTGCATTCGAGAAGTGGTGGCAGGGCCGGGCTGTTCCCAGGGAGCACTGCGAGCGCATTCGTTGCGGGGCGGGCGTCCATCTTGCCTGTCTCAACCCGGATGGGTCCTATGGCCTGTGCGTGGAAAAGAGCATGACGGACGGCTTGGCCACGGCAAAATCGCTCGACGGTTTGAAAGAGAAGGCAGACGGTTTCTGGGCGGGGCTCGATGTGTGGGAGCGCTGTCGGGATTGCGTTGCGGGCGCGATTTGCGATCATGGGTGCGTTGCTTACCACAAGATGCAGTTTTCCAGGTTCGAATCGGAATGCGAGGCAAACCGGGAGTTTTTGAAATATCTCATCCGGGTGCATGATAAAGGCTCGCGGGGAAAGTTGTTCGCGGAAGGAATCGTACAATGAACTGGGCCCTTTCTCCGCGCTGGCGGGTTGAGGATGGATCGAAACCGGCTCTTGTCGGACCGGACGATGTACGGATCGCCATGAACGGCGAGCAGTGTCGGGCTATCGGCAGCGGCCGGCTTGTGCTCTCATCCGTCGCCGAATCGGATGCTTTCCCGGACATCGTGCTCTGGAGCAGGACTCTTATCGCTTCGCGCGTGATCGTGCCGGAATACCTTGCCTCCGGCGGGCCCGCAGCCGAAGAAGCCGAGAGGTACTGGCTCGACCTCTTCGAAGCGGTGTGCGGCAGTATTTCCTGTTCCGATATATGGCCGCGGGTTCGCGAAGGATTGCTTTCGTGGTCCGGAACCGTTTTGAAGCAGCCCATGGACGCACCGGACGATTTTTTTCCGAGCAGGCCTTCGCTCTGCATCGACCTTCTCGGTAATTCGAGAAGAGGAGTGCGTGTTGCGCTCGACTGCCGGGACCCGCTCCTTACCCCCTGGGAAAACATCCATTTCGCCAGGACTGTTTTCGAACGGCGACTGCAGCACCGCATCGACCTTTTCGAGTCCGTGTGCGGCCTGGTATTCAGGGAATCGTCCCGCTTCACGAATCCCCGGGTAAAATATCTTCATCCGGCAATCGACTTCCTGCCGGACGGGGCCGAGGTATCGGCCTACTGGAATCTTGGAAGGGCCGATGCCGGAGAACTCTGGGACCGGAGCATCCAAATCATCCAGGCAGCCGGCGGACTGGCCGAACGTCAAATGCGTTTCAGGGAAGCTTTCGGCGCCTGTTCCCAGCCGGAGTTGATCGGGCATACCTTCGATCCGGGCAAGCCCCCCATTCTCAAAACCTATGTCATGTTCGACGGACTCACCCCGGACATTCTTCGGGAGATACTCCAACGCGAAAATGTCCTCTCCTGCGGCAATCCGGTGATGCGGGCGCTCGAATGGCTGGGCAGAAACGGGCTTGTGCCGGGGAAAAACGTCGGCATTGCCAGCCTCTATCACCCCCTGGAGCCGGGCGGGAAATCGGGTGTCAAGATACACCTGAACCTCAGGGAGGGATTCGAGCGGCTCTTCGCACTTCAGGAGATCACCGGGATGGTCGGCAAATGCGTCGGGAGGCTGAAGACGGGAAAACCATTCCCGGAATCTGTAAGCCTCCGCGATGGAAGAACGGTTCAGGTGCTGCCCTACACCCTTTCTTTCATGCTGGTGCCGGGTGACGGACTTACAAAAATCACGCTTTATGTAAATTTTTGATGGTTAGGGAACATTTCCCCGTTGTCGTTGTCTAATGCAATTGAAGGAGCGGCTGATTCAGATGAAAGAGATCCGGACGCAGTATCTATATCGTGATGGGTTTTTCGGACGCCTGGCCGGAAGACTGGTGCTGGCCGTTTTCCTTGCGCTGATCTTCCCGGCGTCGCTCTGTCTGTCCGGGAGCCTGCCTGAAGCCGCTTCGGCTGAACTGTCATCCGAAGCCGTCACGGAATGGGAAGGGGCCGAGTCCGAAATCACTGAGCCGTGTGCAGGGGTGGTTGTGAGCGCCGAAGAGTGGGAAACGCTATGGAAGAAAGCGTTCGGAAAGCAGGCGCCTGCCGTGGATTTTTCCCGATACGCCGTGGCCTGCATATTTCTCGGGCACTATCCGGGCTGGTGGTACCGCATCGGCTTCAGTGAACCCGAGGTGTCGGATTCTACATTGAACGTATCGTTCAGCCTGGCGGATCTCGTCGTTGAGTTGAAAGATCGGGGCGAGGGCGGGATTTTCAGGGAATACGGCACCAGGGGGCAGTACAAGATGCGGCTTGTGGAGAAAAAACAGGGATTTCCGATAAAGCTCCAACAGGTCGGCAAGCCGCAGGTGCCCCTGAGGAAGGCTTTTGGCGACTTGTCGGGAATAAAGGGCACGAGTTCCTGATGATGGCGCGAGACTGCCTGCACACATCACGGTCGGCGCGAATGCAGATATTTATCTAGGATTGGAGATGGGATGGAGAGCAGAAAGCGAAATTCCGGCTGTTTCTGTCTGTTAGTCGTTGTCGTTCTTTTCGGCTTGTTTTCCTCCAGCCTTCTCTTTGCGGACATGGGCGCAATTTACACTCACAGAGATAACGTTACCGTGTCCGAGCCTGCCCAGAAGGCGGTCATACTGCATAACGGATCGGAAGAAATTCTCATCCTGGAAACCGATATCAAGGCATCGGCGCAGACCGAGATCATGCGGTTCATCCCGTTCCCTTCCGAGCCAAAGGTAAGCCTGGCCCCGGAAAACGCGATCGGTGAAATGGGGAAACTCGTTCAGGCAAAGAACCTTCAGTATATCTCCATATATCACACGAAAGGCGGGTCCGGTGCAAACAGTCACCCGGTGGCTGAGGTGGTGTCGAGAACGAAGCTCGGCGCCCACGACATTACCGTGGTCAGGATCAATGACGCCGCGCATTTCAGCAAGTGGGTCAAGGACTGCTTCAAAAACAAAAAGGGACTGCAGACCGGTCCCGAACTGGCCCAGGTCGCCAAGACCGCCGCGGAGTATACCAAAGATGGGATCCCTTATTTCGTCTTCGATTTCGTGATGATCGGCAATGATGACAAATCCGTCGCCCCCGTCGCGTTCCGCTTCGAGAGCAAAAAGGTCTACTATCCCTTGAGAACCAGCAACACTATCGGCGGTGAAGGTCGAATACAACTCTTCTTTTTGGCTATCGACTACGTGGAACAGCCTTTGAATTCGGACTTTCACCCGTTTTTCGTCTCCGATTCGCAGTTGGTCCGTTTCGATTACAGCACCATTGCGGAAGTGAAACCCGAGGAGGCAAACACGGTTTATCCCGATGCGGCGGCATTCTTCGGCGAAATGCCGATCGTGCTGCAGGCCGCTGAATACACGGGGCCGCTTCAGTTCACGAAAGACCTGAACGTGTTCATGATTACGCACTACGATCGCAGCCTTTACCAGGCAGGCGGCACGGCCCAGGGGCAGCCAGTCGGCCCCGACGGCTTCGCGCCCTCACTGAAGTACCGGCTGTCCGGCAGACTGGATCCCTTTTCGAATGCGGAAAATATCAATGTTCGGAGGAAACTGCTGATGGAGCAGATGGTCAACTGCTCCGTTCAACTGAAATCGGTCGGCCGGAAAGTCCAGTTCCGGGACGGTATGAGCATCGACAAAGGCGCTCCTGTCGAAATCAGCAGAATCGCTCTCGGCGAACTCAATCGCGATGTCGTCTCCAGCACAGCGTTCGTTACCAGGACGAAGGACAAACGGCAGGTCTGTGAATTGACGCTTTTCAACATAGTAAAGGACAAGGCGGGTGAAAAGCCGAGGCTGGAACGGGCTGGCTCTGTCCTGTTGAGTTCCCGCGACATCCAGGGCTTTTCGGTAGTGGATGGTTCGGTGCGGATCGCACGCCTGGGCGGCACAACGGATATCTATAGATTTCAGAACGGGGAATTGAAACTTTCCCAGTGAGGTGGGGCCATGAGGAAAATCCTTCTTTTGCTGGCGGTTGCTGCGGTCTTTTTTGTTCAGGCGGGGGAGGTGCGTGCCGAGGGGGCCGAACCGCTCTATGGGATAGCAACGGATGCGGATGCCGGGAAGGTTTCGATCGTCGTTGCCAGCACCGGTTGCACCGACAAGAGCTATTTCAGTTTCTCCCTTGAAGGGGACGTGCTGCTTTTCAAAAGGATCAAGCGCGATCCCTGTAAAGCAATGCCGCGGAGAGAAATGCTTGACTATTCGCTCAAAGAACTCGGCATAAAAGCCGATACGCCTTTCCGCATCGGCAATCCCATCTCCTTAACCGAGCGCATTTTTTGAGAAAGGCTTCAATCCATGGGGAAAGAATTCCTGGACTCGCTTTCACAGGATAAGCTTCAGATGTTCGTCGCCGGCTTGAGCGGCCTGGCCCCCGGAGAAATTCGGAAAGCAAAGATCCTGTACATAAAGAACTCGATTTCGGAATACAAGGCTTTGAAGTCGAGCTACAAAGCGGCATGGTTCGTCCAGGCGCTGTTTGCCGTAATCCCGCTTTTCTGGCCGATTCTGTACCTGCAGCGCAGGGCCATGCGGGCCGAGGAGCAACTGTTCCGCGAGAGGATCTCGAATGCACTGGAAGTGTGGAGAGACGATCTCACCGGCGTGGATTTCGACATAAGCTGAATTGCGTCGATCACGGCCGGTTCCCGGCTTTTTGCGACCGCGAGGAGGGAAGATGTTCTCGTTAGGCATATACGAACTTGCCGTGCTCTTTGCGATAGTGCTGCTGATGATCGTGCCCTTCTGGGTCATCTTTTCGAGGGCCGGCTACTCCGGAGCTTTCAGCCTCCTGATGCCCATTCCCGGCATAAACGTGATCGTGCTCTACATGTTTGCGTTTGGAAGATGGCCTGCATTGGCGGATAGGCGGCAATCGACTTCTTCCGACGCCGGGGCAGGGAAATAGGGTTGCCCTCCGTAAACGGGAAGGATGGCGTGCTCATGAGTTCTTCAAGGTCGGTCGTGCGACAGCTTCGCCTGTGCCTGTACGGGCTGTGGGTGCTCGTGCTCTCCCCGGTTCCGGCCGCATCCGCGACGCATCCTCCCGGATTTCCTGGGCCGGCTTCTCCCGCGTTTCGCGCCGATTTCACCCGTCTTTTCCAATCCGGCGACACAAGGTCGTACAGAAAACTTGCCGCCGCACATCCCGATCAGCTTCGCCCCCTGCTCGACCATGTGCTCGTCGACTTTCAAAAAGCTTCGACTTCTACTCATACGGAAAAAAGAAAAAATCTTTCCTCCCTTGCCGCTGCTATTGCCGGAGAAGCCGAGAGCGTGAGCGGAGACGGGTTTCCCGCCCGCCAGGTGCGCCGCTATCTTTCCTGGACACGAAAGGACTTCGGTCACAAAGCACTGGCGGACGGGGAATTCAGAAAAGCGGACGTCGCTTTTGCCGAGGGACGTTATGGGGACGTTGTCGGCCCGTGCCGCGCCGCCCGGGGAATGTATGCATCCCTTGGCGATGAAGCCGGTGAAGGCGATGCGTTGCATATTCTCGGCCAGGCCGAAAGGAAGCTTTCCAATTATTCCTCGGCGCTGGACTCGCATGAGCGTGCACTTGCTCTTGCCAGGCAATCCGGGGACAGTCTCCGCCAGGGGCGAAGCCTCGTCGACCTTGCCGACGTGTACGAACGGCAGAAAGACTGGCAAAAATCCATCGATTTATACAGGCAGGCAATTTCGGAACTGAAGATGCCGGTCTTTTGGCGGGAAGCATCCAGGGCTTTCCGGCAGCTCGGGGATGTTTATACAGGCGGAAAGGATTTTGTGCATGCCTACGAGGCCTACGCCCAGGCGCTTTCCTATGCGGAATCCGCCAGGGACGGGCTGCTCATGGCGGAAGCAAACGACTACCTCGGGTACTGCCATCGACAGCTGGGGGATTTTGAAAGAGCCATGCAGTACCACCGCGCGGCGTTCGCCGCCTCTGAAAAGCTGCGGGCATCAGACGCTGCGAGGGCCCGGGCACGGGCCCTCAATCATCTCGGATTGTGCAGCCTTGAATTGGCCGAACGGGCGGTATTCGACAAGGATGTGGCACAAGGCGGGGAATTCTATCGTCAGGCGGCAAAGCACGAGGAAGATGCCCTGAAGTGTGCTGAGGAAGCCCGGGACAGGTGGCGCCAGGGATATATCTTGAGGGCTCTTTCGCTCATCCACCTCCGGCATGGGATGAACTTGAAGCCCGGAAATGCCGAAGCGGAATATCGCCTGGCCCTGGCTTGGGCGGATCGCGCGCTGGCTCTGGCTTCCTCGATGAAGGAACAGGAGTGGGAAGGCCTCGCCCTGCACCAGCGCGGACTTGCCCAATTGCAGCTGGGAGAGGATGCCGAGGGGCTGGAGAGCTTCCAGGCCGCCCTGGCGCTTTGGGAGCGAATCGGCGACCTGTTGTCCGCGGGGTATGCCGAGCGCTTCATCGCCAGGCAGTTCCATGAGCCACACCAGAGATTTACCGAGGCTGTTTCTTCATATGAGCGTGCGCGCAATGCTTTTGAGAAGATCGGGGATCTGGAATCGGAAGCATGCGTGATGACGGATATGGCGCACGCCTACGGAGCCCTGGGGCAAAAGGAAAAAGCCGTAGTCCTTTACGACGAAGCCATGGGCAAGCTCGAACACGTGCGCGCGAAAGCCGGGCTCCCGGAATTCAGAAAAGCCCTGATGGGAAAAGTGTACGACCGCTATGAGGAAGCCACTCTCTTCATGCTGGAAAACGGTCTGCACGACCGGGCCTTCAAACTGGCTGAGAGTATGAAGGCCAGGCTTTTCCTGGACCAGTTGGCCGAGGCTCGCGTCGATCTGGAGAAGGGAGTCAGCCCCGAACTCAGAACGAAACGGGACCACCTCGAAAACGAACTGTCCTTTACCTCGAGCGGCATAGCCGATGCTCTGCGAAAACCCGCGCCCGACAAGGGTGAAGTAAATCGGCTGAAGGTTCGGCAGGACAAGCTCCAGGCGGAGCTCGACAAGCTGCGAAAGCGGATCAGGCTTCAGAACCCGCTCTATTCGTCGGTTCAGTATCCCGAACCGACCGGGATTTCCGAGCTTCAGAGACAAGTCCTCCGGGATGACGAGGCCCTGATAGAGTATTTCGTATCTCAGGGAGGCGTTTTCTGCTTCGTGGTGACAAAAGATCGGTACCAGGTGGTCAGGCTTGCCGTGAATGAAGCGACCCTGAAAAACCATGTGGAAACGCTGCTGGAAAACGTGACGGCGGGTCTACGGCGGGGGGAAGGATACGATCGGGCCGCGGCCGCGGATATGTACGATTTGCTGCTCAGGCCGTTCGAATGGGCGATGGCGGGGCGAACCCTTTTCATCGTACCGGATGGGGGCCTTGCAAAACTGCCTTTCGAGGCCCTCGTGAGGACGGAAGACGGCGGTTGGAAATATTTTCTCGAAAACCAGGCTGTAAAGTATCTCCAGTCCGCCTCGGTCCTGGCTGTAGTGAGGGCCGCACGGTCGGAGAGCGGCAAGAGCGATGCTTTCATAGGGTTTGGCGACCCTGTGTTCGACTATGAGAGCTTCAAGGCGGGAAAGCAGGAAGCGGGAACGGGGAAGGAAGCCGGTGGACGGTCGGGTTCCAACGAATTGTCGCTGCGGAGCTGGAATCTGAAGAGGCTCGAATCGAGTGGGGAGGAAGTGAGGGCCATAGAAGACCTCTTCTCGGAAAAGACGCTTGAACACTCTTGCCTGCTCAGGGTGGACGCTACCGAGGAAAAGGCGAAATGGAAGGAGATGGAAAAATTCGGCTACATCCATTTTTCCACTCACGGTTTGCTTGCCCCGGGCTTCCAGGCGATTGCCCTCAGCCAGATACCGAATGATGCGGAAGATGGGTTCCTGACCATCGGGGAGATCATGAATCTCAGGTACAACGCAAAACTTATCGTGCTTTCCGCATGCGAAACAGGACTCGGACTTGCCGAGCGCGGAGAGGGAATAACCGGGCTCACCCGGGCGGTGATGTATGCCGGGACGCCTGCTGCCGTGGTCAGTCTTTGGAGTGTTGACGACACAGGGACCAAGGAATTAATGATCCATTTCTACGATAACATGATTCTAAAAGGGCTTGCGAAGGCGGAAGCGCTGCGTTCCGCCAAGCAGGACCTGCTGAAGATGAAGTTCCGCCACCCGTTTTTCTGGTCGGCTTTCGTGATGTATGGGGAATGAGTCCGGGCGAATGCTTCGGAAAACGCACACACAGATTCGAAAGGGTACGTCATGGGAAAAAAGGACATCGGAAAGAAAGTCATCCCCACGCTGCTGGTGACGCTGTACACCATTCCGGTTTTTGCGGGGACGGGGGATCAGAATCTTCTCGCTCAGGCTTCACGCGAGGAAAAGCCGAAGGCGGCGCTGACCTCCGAGGCGATACGGCAGGAGGTCATCCAGGTCCTCAGGAACGGTGACACGGACAGGGTAACGCTGAAC
>JAEZXS010000023.1 GCA_023442755.1 Pseudomonadota bacterium
CCTGAAGGCTGATGCGCCCCACCCCCCGGGTTCTGGCAAGGAATATCGGATTCTTCCTGATAAGGTTTTCGTACTCACTGAGCCGGCTTGGAAAGATTTTGACGAGAGCGTCGATTGCGTCCTTCCAGCCTTCGGGCAGGTCGGCGGCGACCCCTCCGAGCCTGAACCACGACGGGTGCAACCGCCCTCCAGTGATGAGTTCGACGATGTCGAGAATCATCTCGCGTTCGGCAAACGTGTAGAAATTCGGAGTCATTGCACCGAGATCGTGTGCGTAGGTTGCAAACCATACCAGATGGTTGCTGAGGCGGAACAACTCGCTTAGTATGACCCGTATGACCTGGGCCCTTTCAGGGACCTCTATGCCGGCAAGGGTCTCGACTGCCAGAAGGTAGGGAAGCTCGTTGGCATTACCGGCCAGGTAGTCCACCCGATCGGTGTACGGGATGAACTGATGCCAGGTCTGACGTTCGCCCAGCTTTTCAGCGGCTCGGTGGTGATAGCCTATCTCGAGGTCCAGGTTGGTAATCTCTTCACCCGAAAGCGAAACGATGCAACGCAGCAAACCGTGGGTGCTGACATGGTGTGGACCGATATTCAGGACAAGTTCGTCCTGCGGTCCCGGTTTGCCGCGCTCGCCGAGCATAAGAGCATCGGCATCCATGGGTTGATGATTGCGGGCATCGGCAAAGGTGTAGGGGGGCATTTCCGTGGCGCGTCCGGGATAACTCTTTCTCAGTGGATACCCCTGCCAGTATTCGGGCATGAGAATGCGGCGCAGGTTAGGATGTCCTTCGAACCGGATGCCGAACATGTCGTAGACTTCACGTTCGTACCAGTTGGCCGAAGGCCATATGTCGGTGATCGACGCGGTGGAAGGGGTTTCACCCCGGAGGTCCGTCTTTATGCGAAGCCGGCTGGCGGAATCATATGAGAGAAGGTGATAGACCATAGTGAAGTCGGGACAGGGACGGTTCGTCCTGCAGACGAGGCCGCCCGCGCCGGTATCGGTCAACGATTCTCCGAAACTCTCGTCCCAGATCCTGTCCCTTCTTGCCGATTCATCTATTGCGGTCAGGTCGTCAAGGCGCTGGTACTTCGGGCCGGCTTCGGTCTTGAGAAAGCGCAGGACATCTTTGAGCCGTGTCTCATCCACGTGAAAGGTCATCATGTCTGAAGATTGCGGGGCCTGCCGGACGGCATCGCCGAACCGGTCTTTCAGGGCAGTCGAAAGAGCGCTATCCCGGTCAGAAAAGACGATTCTGCGCGCAGGCTGCTCCCACATGATGTCGGAACGGCTGCCCCAGAACCTGCTGCCGGGCGAATCCGAAGTGCCGCGTATCTGAATGGCTTCAAAACCGGGGCCTCGCGGGTCTCGCGTCTTGTTGACGCCGTCTTCCAGAATAGGTCTGTCGGTCCCTTGCGTTCCTCCGCCGAGGTGGAACACTTTCCTGCCCGGTTTCTCGGAAGAGACGATCTTGTTCTGTAAAATGACGAGTCCCTCGAGGAGAGCCTGTGGGCGAGGAGGGCATCCGGGTACGTAGACATCGACGGGAAGAATCTGATCGACTCCCTGGACCACGCTGTAAACATCGTACATTCCGCCGCTGTTGGAACACGAACCCATGGAGATGACCCATTTGGGTTCGGGCATCTGTTCGTAGAGGCGCAAAACGACGGGTGCAATCTTTTTAAAAACCGTGCCGGAAACGATCAGAAGATCGGCCTGGCGGGGCGAAGGTCTCAGAACTTCGGCGCCGAACCGGGCCATGTCGTAGCGCGATGTGAATGCTGCAGCTTCCTCCACAAAGCAGCAGGAGAGTCCGAAAAACATCGGCCACAGGCTATATTTGCGCGACCAGTTGATAATTGTGTCGGCAATGTTCAGAAACCGGCTGTTTACTCCATCTTCCCGGCTGCCCGCCAATCCAAACCTCCATTTTTCCAGATATAAAAGAGACCTGCCATCAAAAGTATCATGAAGAAGCCCATCTGCAGTGTTCCTGGCCAGCCCACATCCGGGTAGACCACCGCCCAGGTAAGAATATAGGCGGCCTCGACATCAAAGATTAGAAAGAAGATGGCGACCAGGTAGAAGGGCACCGGATAACGCAGGCGCGCCGGGCCCGATGGAATGATGCCGCATTCGTATGGTCTGGATTTTTCCCTGCCGGGCTTTTTCTCTCCGAGCCACGAGGCCAGGAAGAGCTGCGATGCGATAAAAACAAGAACCAGGATGCCATAGACGATCAGAGTAAAAGCACCTGGCTCCCAGGGAGAAAGCGTTCCTCCACCCGGGATCGGCTGCATGAGTTCCCCTCGCAATATGTGTCTGGTATGTATGCCGAATCCGATCGGTTTGCCGGGCTCAAAAGACCCGGCCTGTCATGTCTTACCCACGTCGGCAGATAACCTAAGATCGGTCCCCTGCGCAGTAAACGTCCGGATTTGAATTATCGTGCGGGATTGACGCGTGAGGAGGATGTAAAAACGATGTTTCCGATGCGGTAATATCGCGCTGTGGAGAGGATTTTTATGAAGCATGTCTGTTCATGGAGAAAAAAATTCGTACTTTAATTACTAAGCTTTTTGTCAAGAATGTGTGGTTAGGTAAGGGAGTATGAAAAAATGATCGGCTTGGAAGAAGCGAAAGAATATATCCGCCGTGCCGGTCGCGCCGTTTCCTCTGATCGAGTGTCCGAAATCGACTCGTCTTCCGCTGGTGAGCAAGGGTGGGAACACCTCGGAGAAGACTATTTCTATAATGCGAAATCGAACCAGATCGCCGGGCCCCGCGGCGAAGGGGCTGTGCGGATTCTGGTTACGCTTTCGCTCACTTTAGAAAATGCAGGTCAAGAAATCGAAGCGGAGTACGATCTGGCATTGGAGTGGGACAGGCTGGCAGGCGACAGCTCTTCCCCGGAGTTGGGCGCCGAAGTGTTGCCCAGGGGAATCACAGCGAAAGACTCGGGCAGGAAGTTGGATGAAAGATGCGCCTGTGACATGTAGAGAAGGACTCATTTCCAATGAGCCCCAAACCTTGTAAGAATTCCTGCCCACCCATACCCGACGGGAATGGATGGGCAGGAATTCAATAAACAGGCATCTATGCCTATTCGACGACTGTCTGCAGAACTTTATTGCCGTACTTGTCTGTTGTCGTCGTCTTTATGTGAAGCAGTTCGTACCATTTCCGAAATGCCCCGATGAACACGATCACCATCAGTATCATAATGATTACCGATAGGGTCGATAACAGATAGAGCTTTTTCGGAAGGTAGTTCCCCACGATGGTCTGGTAACCGGCGATCATTGTCACAAACGTCATGAAAAGGCCCGGTACTGCGGTGATCCATGCGTACCTTGCTTTTCCGAGCCGGATAATGATCGTCGTGCCGATTATGAGGGCGCAGGACGCGAGCAACTGGTTGCTCATGCCGAACAGCGGCCAGATGGTTGCAATATCGCCCGTATACACCAAATAGCCCCACGTGAAGGTGAAGACGAAACTGGTGATGATGATTCCGGGCCACCAACGCTTTTCATTGAATTTCGGAATGACTTTTCCAACCATTTCCTGGAGGAAGAACCTGCCGACACGGGTACCGGTGTCAACCGCAGTCAGGATAAACACCGCTTCGAACATGATTGCGAAGTGATACCAGTAAGACATAAGGCCTTTCATGGCCGGGATCGCTGAAAAGATATAGGCCATTCCGACGGCCAGAGAAACCGCACCACCCGGTCTTCCCTGTACCTGTTCTCCCACTTCCCTGGAAAGTTCGGGGAGGTTGACCACCGCCATTCCGAGTTTCTCGAAAGCTGCGGGGGCTGCGTTGATCGCAAAGTAGTCTGCAGGAACGAGCACGCATGCGGCGACAAGGGCCATAATGGCGACGAAACCTTCGACCAGCATGGCGCCGTAGCCAATAAAGAGAACGTCGCGTTCGTTTCCGATCATTTTGGGTGTCGTACCGGAACCGATAATTGCATGGAATCCCGAAAGGGCGCCGCAGGCAATTGTTATGAAAACAAACGGGAAGACCTTACCCGGGATAACCGGTCCACCGCCATCGACGAACGGCGTGATTGCAGGCATAAGGAAAGTCGGGTGCAGGAAGACGATTCCAGCCGCAAGAAGGGTGATCGTTCCGAGCTTCAGATAGGTGGACAAGTAGTCACGCGGGCAGAGCAGGAGCCATACCGGGAGGACCGAGGCCACAAAACCGTAGACCGGAATGATAATGGATATTTCTTTCTTGGACATGGTGAAGAAAGCGGAAAGTGTTGGGCTCGCAACGACGTAGGGGCCTGCAAGAATGCAGAGGAAGAGAAGCACTACGCCTATGATGCTTGCTCCCTTTACGTCTCCATCCCGCCATACGTGCAGATACAGACCCATGATCAAGGCGATCGGGATCGTCGCGATAACCGTGAAAGTCCCCCACGGGCTCGAGAACATGGCGTTCACGACCGCGATGGAAAGCCCGGCCAGAGTCAGGATCAGAATAAAGAGAATGGCTACCGAGGCGACTGCTCCAGTGACCCTGCCTATTTCGCTTTCGGCTATTTTGGCAAGGCTGTGGCCTTTGTGCCGGACCGAAGCGAAGAGGACTATCATGTCGTGTACTGCGCCGGCTAAAACTGCGCCGATTATGATCCACAGCGCCCCGGGCAGGTAGCCGAACTGGGCCGCGAGAACCGGCCCGAGCAGAGGACCGGCGGCCGCAATGGCCGCAAAATGATGGCCGAAGAGGACGAACTTGTTCGTTTTTACGTAATCGTGACCGTCGGCCATTTTGACTGCCGGGGTTTCCCGCTCGGCATTAAGCGCAAGAATCTTGTTGGCAATAAAAAGACCGTAGAATCTATATCCCAGTGCAAAGACACATAATGAAACAAACACCAGGGTTAGCGCGTTCATAAGGGGGTCTCCTTGTAGGTCATTTCCGGTTCAGCCATGTTGTCGAGTTGGAATTGAACGACCGAAAGCTGTTTTTCGGTGCATCTATATCTTCATCCTCGCGTTGCCCAAGCGCACACTTGGCAGCAGAACATCCGCAGCTTCCCACACGGAGCGAGACCCACGCAGGTCTCATTCAGGACGGGGGCCCGTAGAATCGGAGACACTCGAAAAGATCCGGGAACCTGGTTTCCCGCCTCTCGTAAAAACCGCCGCAAAAGATGAGCCCGTTCGCCCTTTCAAAAAAGACTGTCTTCCATCTTTCCTCCCTGGATTTGGGAGTCAGCCACATGTATTCTATGAATCCATAGCCCTTTGTCCCCGCGGTCTCGACAATCTTGCGAATGAAGCTCTTCCCTTGGGAATCCTGGAGATGGAGCACATTCTTCCCCGTCAACTTCCTGTCGAAAGGATGTGCGATCATGTTGCCGCGAAGGTCCAAAGCAAAAATGAAACTCTCGGCCTTTACAAATCTCCCGGCCGGATCGGCAATCTCTGCCAGGGCTGCATCTTTTCCGGAATTCTCGTAGAGAGCTATAGCTTCCTGCACCCGGTTTCTCACTTCCTGACGTGCGCCAGTATCCATTGTGCTCCCTTTCCCCGAGCGTGCGACTTGTTCTGCACATGCCTCATCCCTCCTTTCCGGCATGGCTTCAGAGTGGTTCCACACAGGAAAAACGGGGGGGCGCGCTTTCAGTTTGCACTCAAGACGCCCTTCACCCCCAATCGCAGCATTCAATTACACTGCGTCAGCCTCGTATATAGCACTAGTTATGCCATTGGCTGTAAGGGGCTGGAAATATAGGTAAACACTATGTCTGTAGCAGGGCGGCAATATGGCGGGATGAGGGTATGGGGTTGAATCACCCCAGAAAAATTGAAGGACAAGTAATAAGTGCGCGAAAACAGAGGTTATCAGGAGTTTAGGGCGAAACAACCCCTGAATGTGTCTAAAGTAACCCGTGGGCCTTCATCTTCGTGTAGAGTGTCTTGCGGTCGATCCCGAGCGCATGGGCCGTTCGTCCACGGTGCCAGTGGTTGTGCCCAAGGCTTTCCTCTATGAGCTTTTTCTCGTAGCGCGAAACGCATTCCTGAAGCCCGATTGCGGTCATGCCGGCGCCCAATTCGTGGGGGACTTCCTCCGGTCCCCGGGAGTCAAGAAAATGCAGGCGTTTTACGGCGAGGTAGCGCAGCAGGATGTTTTTCAATTCGCGAACATTGCCCGGATACTCGTAGCGATAGAGCGCCTCGAGCACCTTGCCGGGGAGCACGGGAGGATTTTCGCTGCCGGTAAGGCGCCGCAGGAAATGGTCGATGAGCAGGGGAATGTCCTCGCGGCGCTGCCTCAAGGGCGGCATTTCGATTGGTACTATATCTATCCGGAAGAAGAAGTCTTCGCGCATTCTGCCGGTCTTGACCATATCGCGAAGATTGCGGTTGGTGGCTGCAATGAGTCGGAAATTCGACTTTACGGCCTTGCTGCTGCCCAGCGGAGAATAACTGCCTCCCTCTATCGCCCGGAGGAGCTTTACCTGCATGTCGAGGCTCAATTCGCCGACCTCGTCCAAAAAGAGGGTCCCCTCGTCAGCCCTGTCCAGGATTCCGGGGCTGTCTGTCGTGGCGCCAGTAAACGCGCCTTTTTTGTGGCCGAAAAACTCGCTTTCGAGAAGATGTTCAGGTATGGCGCCGCAGTTGACGGGAACGAAATCGCGGTTGCGTCGTCGGCTGAGATCGTGGATTGCACGTGCCACCAGTTCCTTTCCCGTTCCCGATTCACCGTAGATAATGACGCTCGTTTCGCTGTCGGTTGCCTGCAGGATGCTCTCGTAGACTTCCTGCATCGCCGAGCTTTTCCCGATGATGTTGCCGAACCGGTAGCGGTCTTTGAAAAGAGTACGGAGGCGGATGTTTTCCTTGGTAAGATGCTCCGAGCGTTCCTCGACCTGCTGCTTCCAGCGTCTTGCTTCCGTCACGTCCTCGATGAAACCGTCCAGATGCGTAATGTCGCCATTGCTGTCGCGAATTGCCCTAATACTGAGCGAACAGGTGATGGAGGTGCCGTCCTTCCGGCAGAGTTCGGCCTCGAACCGGGATATCCCTTCCCGCGCCTCGAGCGCTGCAAGGATTTGGGCCCTTCGGTCCGGACTGTTATAGAACTGGTGTTCGATGTCCGCTATCGAGTCGATCAGGTCTTCAGGGGAGTCGTAGCCCAGGATGGCCGCAAAAGCAGGGTTAACGATCAAAAAACGTCCCTCGAGGGTGGACTGGAAAATTCCCATCGTCGAGTTGTCGAAAATGCTCTGGAACTTATCGGCACGCTCCCGAAGTTGATCGAGTGAACCGTCGCAATTGCGCCTTCGCTGTCCCATCCATCATCCCCCTGCGAGTAGAGCTGAAATGTACGAATAATAAACCACTTCCCTCTCCGTGGCATCTTAAAACAGCAGGGAAAACGCGGCTGAGTAGCATTAAACAAAGAATACATCGCGGATTACACGCAAGATTGCAAGCCACCACGAAATATTGTGGATTTTGCCAAAAGTCGCAGCTATAATCGGCTCAGCGTTCATCTTTGAAGTTTTATCGGAAAGTCGGAACCATAGCGCTAAGCCGATACGATATCCCAGGTAAGAATTAACCCTGAAAGGAGATGCGCTTCATGCACCAGGAGATCGCCCCGCACCGATGCAGGAAGCGGACGCTCGGATTCATCGCTCTGTGCTCCGCCTTATTCATGGCCATTCCCGCCCTGACTGTCATCCCTCAGTCAACATCCGATTATGTAGTGATCGGTTGGAACAACATCGGGATGCACGAATCCACCAGGGATTTTTCCGTATTCGGACTCCATCCGCCGTTCAATACGCTCAAGGCGCAGGTTGTCAAGAAAGGCATCGGCTCGGAGAATCCGATCCTTGTGACCGATGGGCTGAATCTGTCCTAGGAGATCCCGGGCAACAGTTACTCTGCCGGCAAGACGAACTTCTGGGATTATTCGGGACTGCTTTTCGGAACACAGCTCGAACCGGATGTCGGGCTCACGGGAAGAGGGCTCAGTGGTTGGTTCAGCCTCTCTCCAAAGGGCGATCATTTCATTGCCGAGGGCATTCCGGTTACTCCTTTTTCGGATTTCGATCCGGGCAACGAGGACCCGTATCAGCTTGCAACCGTTAATCTCACGGACCGGAATGGGAACATACTCGCCCAGGCACGGCCCGTCATTCCCGTTTCCAACGAGATAAATTGCACCGTGTGCCACGAGTCCGACGCTAACATCGTCATGAATCATCCGGCCGTAGACGGCTACGATCCTTCGCAGCCCATGCTTTGCGCCAAATGCCATGCATCGGCCATCGTCGGAATCCAGGGCGATCCCCGGGCGCATTCGCTCTCCGAAGTGATTCACCGCAGGCACATCAATGCAACCAACGACTGCTATGCCTGCCATGCGGGACCGCAGACTCTTTCCCTCCGGGGAATTATGCAGAGCAAGATGGGCCTCACCTGCCAGGACTGTCACGGCAACATGGCAAACATCTCGGAGAGTATTGCCAGGGGGCGGCGTCCGTGGCTCGACGAACCGAAGTGCGGAACATGCCACGGTCCGATGTATGCGGAAGAACCTGGAAAACTGTACCGCAATTCCAAGGGCCATGGAGGTCTTTATTGTTCTGCCTGCCATGGGACCGCCCACGCGATACTCCCTTCCGACGAGCCAGGAGATAATCAGCAAAACATTTCTCTGCAGGGCTTCGAAGGAACCCTGCAGAACTGCAGCGTATGTCATGAAGAAGTGCCCAACGGGGCAGGTCCCCATGGTAAGGCGCACTGAGCTCAGAGTTTCAGCCGCACAGGGTTACCGGCCGGTGCGGTCATCCGCTAACCCCAAACAGGGAGGTACGTCCATGCAGAATGGAACCGGTGGGGAAAGAACTGAAAGATTAAAAAGGAACAATCTGCGACTCGTGCCGATACTGTCTTCCGTTTTCGTTCTGGGTATACTGATGTACGGGATCGGGGATGATACGGCCCTCGCTTATCCCGCGAGTGTCTGCGCGCAATGCCATGGGGACGGACGGAGTGGAACTCCGCCCGCAACCCCCACGCATATTCAGATGGGACTTGTCACAGCCCCTGCCGTCCCTGCCACACCGGCTGGCACTGCGACTCCTGCGCCCGCCCCACAGCCCTCGATCGCTCCCGTTGCTCCTGCTCCAGCGCCTGCTCCA
>JAEZXS010000032.1 GCA_023442755.1 Pseudomonadota bacterium
CCGGGGTATACTTCGCCGGCTTCGACGGACCAGTAGCCCTTGTCTTCCCGTTCCATGCCAAGGATCGTATCTCGGGAAGAGAGCAGATGAACTTGCACCTTCTTCTTCAAGGGGGCCCAAACGCGGAAACGGCATCGGCCATTTCCCAGGTAGACAGCCCCGATGTTAGGTTGGGTCCTCATTTCCTTTTCCTCACCGATTTCCGCAAGCCGTCAACATGCTTTAGTATTTCCACCACTTCCGGCCTGTTTTCGAAGTCTTCCAGGCAGAAGCGGGCTCTCCGCTTCCAGTTCGGGCGTTCTCCCATGGTACCGGGCAGGTTCTGCGGTTCCTTTTCCATCCAGAGGTCTTCCAGCGTTACAAGAACGATATTCCCGGAGCTCATCGCGAGATGGCTCACGGCCGCTCCGGCTATCGCCTCATCCGTTATCGCACCGGGAATGAGGCCTTTCCCGGAGTAGAATTCCCCGAGCCTGTCCCGGAGGTCTTTCCTCTTGCCCTGTTCTTCGCTCTTCTGCTGCTCGTCGAGCAAACCCGCTTCATATCGGTCCCTGATGTCCGTCCCCGCAAGAAAACCGGCAAAGGGCGCCATGTCATGTGTGTTCAGGGATGCGACGGAACCGGCCGGAACCGGCTTGAGTTTTTCCGGTTCCATTCCTTCCAGTTCGTACTGGAGAACGAACATTTTGTAGACGTTGTGCCGCGCCATCGCCTGGTTCACGTACCGCGGAACGGTTCCCAGGTTCTCGCCCGCAACCAGGCACCGGTTCCGGTGCGATTCGATGCTGAGTATGGCGTACATTTCATCCGAATGATAATGCACGTAGACACCGTCGGCAGCATCACGGCCTTCCGGGATCCAGAATATGCGATGCAGTCCGGGTGCGTGGTCTATTCTCAGGACGCCGGCCTGGCGCATCATCTTGCTTATATAGGTTATGACATATCCATAGCCGTCTTCGCGTATCGCTTCCGGATGCAGGGGCGGGAACCCCCAGTTCTGGCCGCGCGAAAAGATCATGTCGGGGGGCGCCCCAGCCGAGACCTTTTCCGGAAACATGCCGCGGTAGCGCCAGGTGTCGTAGGAATGCGGATGGATGCCCAGGGGCAGATCGAGGTAAAGACCGGGGCCCCACTTTTCGGCTTCGTCGGCCAGTTCACCTATCTGCCGGTGGAGAGCCCATTGCACATAAAGATGGTAATCCCTGGATTTCGGGTCGAAATCGGCCTCTTCGATTGTTCCGTTTCTCAGGGCATCCGGCCAGTCCGGCCAGGGTTTTCCAATGCGCTCCCCCGCCGCCCGGAAACGCGCATAGTCCTCGAGGGCGGGATTTTCCCGGCAATATTCGTAGAACGGAACACGACCCTGCGCGCCGGAGTTGAAAAATGATTCCGCCAGTTTCTCCAGCACTTTTCTCCTTACTTCCATTTCCCGCCGATAGTCCACCAGCGGAGTGGAACGCAAGTCTCCGAGTTCATGCCGCATGCTTTCCAGTAGCGAGCGCGCCCGATCGGCCGCCTTCAGTTCCGGGAGCCCGCCCAGGTCGAGGTAAAACTCGTTCCAGAAAAGCCTGCTTGCCGGAGAATACGGACTGGGTTCGAAAGGATTGTCCAGAAACGCCGCCAGGAACGGGAGCGTCCCGACGATAGCGCCGCCAAGCCCGCCCAGCCACCGATACAGCCGCGCCATATCGCCGAAATTCCCAGAGCCCGGGCTTTGCTGCGAGCAAAGCGCATAGAGCGGGATAAAGACGCCCCAGATTTTTCCTCCCGGCTCGGCGCTCAACTTCAGAGGGGCGGAGAAAATCCGGGTGCTGAAGCTCTGTCCCCTGCTTTCGATGGTAAGCGTATGATACCCGTACGGGAGCATATCCGGCAGGCGAAGCTCTTTGGCGACAAAAACGGAGTTCTCGAAGTTTTCATAGTGAATCGGTCGGCAGGCCGAGAGATCGCAATCCCAGGTGCGCTCCTCGCCGCTCTCGAACTGCAGGCGCATTTTGGCGGCAGCATCCTGCGAATCCCGGGGAACGTAGAAGTTCAAAGCGGGGGCCTTGCCGTCCCAGGCCACCGATACTGGCTCGATTCTGCGCTCGATCAGGTGCTTCGTCCTCCACCGGAGCGCTTCACCGACGTCGGCCAACCCCGAAACGGGGCACCCGAGGGCTCGCAGAACTGCGAGAAGCGAGTCTGGAGACGCCTTCCTCCGCTGTCCCGAAACATCCGCATACGAGGTCTGGACGCCATATTGTTGCGCCAACCGGTGCAGCGCTCGGAGTTCCCTGGTTGAGCCTGTCATTGCGCCGTTTCAACTTGAGATCGTAAACAGGTGTGGGATCGACAGTGCACTATATCCCTCCCCGGAAGCGGAATACGGCAACGGATCGGGCATCGAGGTCATAGACCTCCCGGGGCCGCAGCGGTCCGGTCAGGGGTTTGGTCGTGCCGGTCCGCGTATCGAGTATATTCTCCCAGCTCCCTTCGAAAAGCCCCCACTGCCCCTCGAAGCGGAATGGAGGCATGGTGAAGGAAATCGGGTCCCAATGGGCATTGAAGAGCACGAGCATCGTATCGTCCACGATCGGGTTGCCCCGTGAATCGACCTCGTCGATGGCATCCCCGGCCAGAACGATTCCAAGGCACCGTGCATAGGGCAGGTTCCAGTCGCCCTCGGTCATTTCTTTCCCGTCCGGCCTGAACCAGCCGACATCCTCCAGGTTGGGGCCTCGCATCGACCGTCCCCGGAAAAAACTCTGGCGCCGAAAAACCGGATGCTCCTTTCGCAACTGGATGAGGAACCGCGTAAAATCGAGCAGGCTCTTCTGATCCGCATTCAAGTCCCAGTTGAGCCAGGAGATTTCGTTATCCTGGCAATAGGTGTTGTTGTTCCCGTCCCTCGTCTGGGATGTCTCGTCCCCGCCAAGGATCATGGGGACGCCCTGCGAGAGCAGCAAAGTTGTGAGAAAGTTCCGCTGCTGGCGAGCTCGCAGCGCAAGAACTTCCGGATTATCCGTCGGCCCTTCCGCCCCGCAGTTCCAGCTCATATTGTTGTCGGAGCCGTCCGCGTTGTTTTCTCCATTTGCCTCGTTGTGTTTCCCGTTATAGCTGACCAGATCGCGCAGGCAGAACCCGTCATGGGCCGTGACGAAGTTGATGCTCGCATAAGGCCGTCTTCCCGTGCGCTCGTACAGATCGCTGCTCCCGGTGATCCGATAGCCCAGACTGCCCAGTTGGCCTTCGTCTCCTTTCCAGAACCGCCGGATGCTGTCACGGTATTCGCCGTTCCATTCCGTCCACAGCACGGGAAAGTTTCCCACCTGGTAGCCGCCCTCTCCCAGATCCCAGGGCTCTGCTATCAGCTTCACCTGCGAAATGACGGGGTCCTGGTGTATGGCGTCGAAGAACGCCCCGAGTCTGTCCACCTCGTGGAGTTCGCGCGCCAGGGTCGCTGCGAGATCGAACCGGAACCCATCCACGTGCATTTCCGTCACCCAGTAGCGCAGGCTGTCCATAATGAGCTGAAGGGTTCTGGGATGCGTCATATTCAAGGTGTTGCCGGTGCCGGTGTAATCGAAATAAAAGCGTCTGTCGTTCTGGACGAGACGGTAATAGGCAGCATTGTCGATCCCCCGGAAAGAGATCGTCGGCCCCATATGGCTGCCTTCGGCGGTGTGGTTGTAGACCACGTCCAGGATGACTTCGATGCCTTCCCTGTGCAGGGTTTTCACCATAGTCTTGAATTCGGTTACCTGCAGCCCCCAGTCCCTGCGCCTGGCATAGCCTGCATGCGGAGCAAAGAAGTTGATTGAATTGTATCCCCAGTAATTGGAGAGTCCCTTGTCCACCAGGTGCCGGTCGTGGACAAACTGGTGGACCGGCATCAGTTCGATGGAGGTGATGCCCAGAAGGTGCAGGTATTCGATCACCGAGGGGCTGCACAGGCCGGCATAGGTGCCGCGGAGATTTTCGGGAACACCCCGTAAAAGCCTGGTGAGGCCCTTTACGTGTGCCTCGTAGATTATCGTCTTGTCCCAGGGGATGTCCGGCAGGGAATCGTTGCCCCATGTGAAGGACGGATCGATTACGATACATTTGGGTGAAAAAGGCGCACTGTCCCTTTCATCCCGTGACAGATCGGCGTCGGGATGGCCTATCGTGTAGCCGAAGAGGGCATCATCCCACTGAATCGTTCCGCTGATCGCTCTTGCATAGGGATCGCGGAGAAGTTTTGCAGGATTGAAACGGTATCCGTCATGAGGCGCATATGGACCGTGTACTCTGTAGCCATAGAGCAACCCGGGTCGAGCTTCAGGCAGGTAGACATGCCATGCCTGGTCGGTCTGCTCCGTAACGGGAATTCGACTTTCGCTGCTCCCATCCGGCCCGGTGAACAGACAGAGTTCGACGTTTGTGGCATTCTCCGAAAAAAGCGCGAAATTCACACCCGATCCGTCCCAGGTTGCACCAAGAGGATAAGGTTTGCCCGGCCAGACTTTCATCAGTCCTCCTGCTCAACGCCAGGTTGAAGGGGATGGTTCCAGTATGTGGAAATGACCGTATTCGAAATACTAGGGCTCAGCCGCGACAAAATAAATGGGGGAAAACATGTAAAAGGGAAAGCGCAAAAAATTTTAAGAATTGCCGAGGGATATGGATTCATCGCATGGGGATGCTTAAATGGATGCCATAGTTTGCACGAACCTCTTCTAAGAATACCTCAAGTAAACCTGAGTCTGGAACGGGAGAAGAAAACATGTCAAGCAACCCACGCCCGAGGGGCGGAAACATCACACCGGGCAAAGGCCCGCCTCGAAGCCGCCCACCGTCACAGGGAACGGGGGCACTGGATTTCAGTCAAATCCGGAACGCAACCGGAGAACTGGGACAGTTGACCAGCCAGCTTACCGGAACAGTCATAGGACTTCTCGGCGGACTGTTCAGCCCGCTGTTGCGCCTGAAGATATCGGCCCGGGAGGGGGATGAAGAGGCGGAAAGGCTGTATCAGGAAGCGACTGGAATTCTCCGGCGTCTACTGCGAAGCGGAAGGGCCGATGCCGGCATTCTTCTGAGAAGACTGGGCGAGAGAATCGACTAGAGGTGTGACAGATGCCTTGCGTATTGTCTGCACGGTTTCCCTCAGGATAGATGAAGCTCCCGGGGAAACCGTGTCGTATTCCGTTCAGTTTTCCGGATTCTCGGCCATCTTTCGAACTTCCTCGACAGCCCTTCGGTAAAACTCATCTTTTCCCATCTCGCCGTGGACAAATTCCTGCCAGGTCAAAAAGTTGTTGAAAAAGCAAAAATCCTTGCCGGACTCGATACAGGCCTGCTTATAGATTTTGTTGGCTACCTTCGCCTTCTCCCTCTCTTCGGCATCTCCTTTGGCCGCTCCTTCCGCAACCACGGCCTCCTTGCGAAACGTCTGGGCAAAATTGGCCATTTCCTGCCGCGCCACTTCGGAAAGCTGGGATTCGTCTATGTCTCCGCCGACGAAACTGTTCCAGCCCGGCTGGGCCTCCCACGAACAGACGCTTATCCCATTCTTGTCGCATTCCCGGCAGTACACTTCATTCGCATGCTTGATGCGTTCCTCTTTGTTCATCTCGGTATCCTTTCCGCAAAAGGCCTGTTGCCCGACGCCCCACCCGTCGTCTCCCCGCTGTCCCCTCTTTCGCTTCACCCCGGCCGGACGCGATGAGCCGGCCTCCGACCTGGCGGGCCGGATGGGAGCGCAGGATTCCGGCCGG
>JAEZXS010000036.1 GCA_023442755.1 Pseudomonadota bacterium
CGCTCCACCTGGGGGGGATTGCGGTAGAGCCCGGCCTGTTTCTGGATCAGCAGTCTGCTTTTGAACCGTGCTTCAAACATGAAAACACCCTCTGGTAATGCTCGCGCAACGCGTCTCTTTTGAACCCGTTGTCGTCATAATCGACCACCGCAAAAAGGAATTCGCCCTCGATCACGGTCTCGCCGCCATCCCCCATAGCCCGGAGCCTGTAGGAGAAAGCCGATGTGCTGCGGCTGATCAAATCTCCGCTCAGTCTGAGGCAGCCGTTCAGTTCCTGACCGTCCCGCATGGAGCAGCGCTTGATGCTCAGCAGAAAAGCGTGTTTTTCGAAGTCTGTCAGGATCCGGACGTGGAGCGCTCCAAGCTGTGCGAGGGACTCGATCCCCAGGTGGACGGGGGCGCCCGTAAACCGCTTGTATCCGGTGATGGCTTCCGATCCCGACTCCGTAATCGCGTCCAGGAGGACGAAACCGTCAAGCCCCGAATTCAGAACTATGCTTTCCATCCTCGTACCACCAGGGCGGCGTTCTGGCCGCCGAAACCGAAATTTTCCAGCATCATGGTCCCGACCGCGGCGTTGCGCGCAGTCCGGACGAAGTCCAGGCCATCCTTGCAGGGTTCTCTGAGGTTTCGTATCTGCGGAAGGTAGCCGTTTTCCATGCACGCCAGCCCCACTGCCAGCTCCATGGCGCCGCAGGCCGCGGACAGGTGTCCGGTCCAGGACTTGATGGCAATAATCTGCGGCCTGTGGTCTCCGTAAACCCGTGCGATGAGGTTTGCCTCCATCTCGTCGTTCAGAAGAGTCCCGGTGCCGTGGGCCGAGACGACGTCGATATCCGAAGGCGACACTGCCGCTTCTTCGAGCGCGCCGCGCACCGCTTTTTCTCCCCACGTACCGGCAGGGTCGGGGGCGGTCATGTTGCAGCCGTCCATCGAAGCGCCAAAGCCGCAGACCTCGCAAAGGATGCGGGCCCCTCGCGCCTTGGCATGTTCGAGTTCCTCCAGCAGGAAGAAAGCGCCGCCCTCGCCAGGCACGAAACCCTTCCTGCTGCAGTCGAACGGAGCGTATTCTTCCTCGCACCGCCCGTTGCCGGTCCAGAGCGCCTGAGCTTTTCTGTAGCCCAGGATCCCGCCCGGACTGATCCGGGAATCTCCGCCGCCGGCCAGGGCAAGGTTCAGATACCCGCACCGGATCTTTCGGAATGCCTCGCCGATGGCCTGAAGCGAAGCCGAACAGGCCGTGCCGATGGTCGCGTTTTCCCCATGGATTCCGGCCAGGTCGGATATGGCCGAAGCCGGCGTGTTGGGAAGATATTTCAAGATCCAGAGCGCGGCCAGCGATTGGTGGTCCAACTCTCCTGCCTGGACGCCCGGAAAGTCTTCTCCTATATCCAGGTTCGGGCCGGCCCCGACAAAAAGCCCGGCCTCGGCGAGCATGCCGCCGGGCAGCTTGGCCTGTCCGACGGCGGACATTGCCGCAGCGACGGCAAATCGCGCTCCCCGGTTCAGGTATCGCGCATTTTTGTAGCGGCCGGTGAAGTCCTTCAGGTTAAAAGCCCCATCAATGGGGCAGACGGCGACATCCGGGTCGAAGCGGGGCCGAGTGAACGCGGTCCTGCCGCTCCTCAGGCTGTCCATGATCTCAGAGGTGGAAAAACCCAGCGAGGATATGACCCCGAATGCGGTGATGACGACTCTTTTGCACATGGATTCGCTCTGCTGGACTTTGCTAGATCTCCCGGTAGATCTCCGGGAGGCCTTTCCTCTCGATCGGAGGCGGCGTCTCATCCGGGAATCCGACCGTCACGAAGCACTTGATGCGGACATCCCCCAGTCCCAGCACCTTTTCGGCTTCCGGGACGAAGACCAGGGGGGCGGTGAGGATGCAGGACCCAAGGCCGAGTGCTTCGCATTTGAGCAGCAACCCTTTCAGGGCAAGGCCGAGGGAAATGTCGAGATCCGTCTCTCCCCGGGAATCCTCCGCCAGGATATTCGCCTCCGCCAATTTACCGGAAAAGCTCCGCGCCTCGGGAACTGTCCCCACTGCAAGAATGACCGGTGCATGGAACATGAAATCCGAGTAGCGGTAATAGACGTTTATCAGGTTGCGGGTCTTTTTCGGTCCGCCCGACTCTTCCAGTCTCTCCAGCAGTTCGCGGTGACGCCGGACCATCGCTTCGTGCAAGGCTTTGCGCTTCTCCTCCGAACGGATGCGGACGAAGCGCACCGGCTGAGTGTTGGAAGGAGAGGGGGCCAGCGCAGCGCACTCGACGATCGCCTCTATCCAGCGGGGCTGCGGCATGACCGCCTTGTACTTCCGGATGCTTCTTCTCTGGCGGATGATCTTTTCAATGGGATCGATGAAGGCGAGTGTCATTTCTTTTCAATCTGCCAGGATATGTAGCGTGCAAGGTCTTTGACTTTGAGGACGGGGCCGCCGTCCAGGTCTTTCAGGATCTCCCCGGCCCGGTCGCTCCCCAGAAAGGGAAATTCCGCGAGTATCTTTGTCGCTGCGTCGTTATGGTTCGAGCCGTTGAGGCAGACCCTGAGGCTTCTGAGATAGATTTCATCCTCGTTTATGGCCACCTTGAACCGGGAATTGAGCGCGACGGAAAGTTCGAGAAGGTCGATGGATTCCGCGTTCAGATCGCGAACGATATAGGTTTCCGGCGTGATTTGCTCCGCTTCGACGTCCAGGATTTCCACGAGGGATTCTTTGATTTCGCCGAAAATGTCCATTAGGTTCCTCCGCACATATTTATTTGGCGGCGCTCAGACCGCCGTCCATCGGGATTGCAACAGCATTGAACGCGCAGGCGCCGTCGGAGAGAAAATAGACGACGGCCTCGGATACTTCACGGCAGGTAAGTGCCCGCCCGATACCGTTCTTGGCGACCGCTTCCGGATGGGCGCGCAGGTATTTTTCCCCCCTGCCCGCATCGATATAGCCCGGTCGCAGGATCATCGCAGTTATGCCGCGGCTGCCAAGTTCGATTCCCTGGTTTCTGTACAGGGCCTCGGACGCCAGCTTGGAGGCGGCGTAAAAGCCCTGGCCGGGGTTGGCGCGGCCCGCGGCCGCAGAGGAAATATGGATGAGGCGGCCCCGTTTTTTCCGCAGCATGATCCTGCCCGCAGCCCTGAGCAGTTCGGCGCGTGCGGAAATGTTTTCCGCAAAGTAGGCATGGATCGTGTCCGGGTTGGCCGATCCGATGAGGCTCTCGAAATCACCCTGCGCAAAGTCGACCAGATAGTCGATATCTTCACCGATCCGGGGGAAAAGAGTTTCGAGGGAGTCGCGGTTGCCCAGGTCGCAATAGGCCGTTTCGTACTGCCCGTCGAAGGAAGCAAGGGCCCGGGCAATCCGCTGCCGGCCTTCTTCCGACCGCCAGGTGAGGATGGGGAAGAGCCCTTCGCGGATGAGGCATTCGGCCAGGCAGAAGGCAAGTTCGCAGGTTCCGCCGAGGATTAGGGCGCGCCGGCCGAAAAATTCGAGCTTCATGACTTGAGAATTCCCGTCGCGGCTGTCGTTCCGCCCGCGAAAAGCGAACAGGTCAGGGCGGTTCCATCTGCCTCCAGTCGAAATGCGTATTCGCCCGGAGCGATGAACTTCCTGAACCGGAAATTGTGCAGGGAACAAGCGCCGCTTGCAAGTCCGGCTTCATGCGCCGCCCGGATGAAGGCGCCGACTATCATGCTGCCGGGCACGACCGGGTTTCCCGGAAAGTGGACGGCATATATCCGGTCGTCGGGGTCGAAGAGAAAAGTCCCTTCGAATACGTCCGGGTTTCGTGTTTGGGCGGCGGCGGTCCGGTTCATTTTTCAGTAATTGCCCGAATGGAGTCGAAGGTAATTCCGCACAACCTGTCGAGTTCTTCGATCGGGATGCCCAGGGGCGGCATGAGAACGATAATGTTTCCGAGCGGCCGGATGATAATGCCGTGTTTCCGGGCCTCCATGATGACGCGGTGGCCTATTTTGAGTTCCGGCGCGTAATCGGCGCGGGTTTCCGTGTCTGCCACCAGTTCTATTCCGACCATTATTCCTTTGCGGCGGATGTCGCCTACATGGGCGAGCGATTTGAAGCCTTCCAGCCGGTCTGCCAGGAGGCGGATCTTATCCTGCAGCTTCTCCAGGACCTTCTCTTCTTCGAAGATCTCCAGGTTCGCAATGCCTGCCGCGCAGGCAAGGGGATTACCCGTATACGTGTGGCCGTGAAAGAAGGTTTTGAAATCTTCGTACCTGCCGAGAAATCCCTCGTAGATCTTTTCGGTTGCCAGGGTGGCCGCAAGCGGCAGGTAACCGCCCGAGATGCCCTTGGAAAGGGCCATGAGGTCGGGGGAGACGTTTTCATGTTCGCAGGCAAACATCCTGCCGGTCTTTCCGAATCCCACCGCGACTTCGTCGGCGATCATCAGAATGTCGTACTCCGTGCACAGCTCACGGACTTTCTTGAGGAATCCGGGAGGCTGAATGAGCATTCCCGCCGCGCCCTGCACCAGGGGTTCTATCACCAGGGCGCAGACTTCATGCGCATGGTCGCGTACCAGGGTTTCGAGGCGTTTGAGGCATTCGATGCCGCAATCGGGATAGGACAGTTTGAAGGGGCACCGGTAGCAGTAAGGCGATTCGGCCTTGTATGCATCGAAGAGGAGCGGGCTGTACTTTTCGTGGAAAATATCGATGCCGCCGACGCTGACCGAGCCGATGGTGTCGCCGTGGTATGCATTCCGAAACGATATGAACCTTTTCTTTGCTCCGTTTCCATTCGTTTGCTGGTGGTACTGGAAGGCCATCTTCAGGGCGATTTCGACCGAGGTGGAGCCGTTGTCGGAATAGAAGACTTTGGAGAGGCCCGGGGGGGTGATTTCGACCAGTTTCTTTGCGAGCCGGATGGCGGGCACGCTGGAAAGCCCGAGCATGGTGGTGTGGGCCACGCGGTCGATTTGGTCCTTCACTGCCCGGTCGAGCTTTTCCTTCCTGTGCCCGTGCACGTTGGTCCACAGGGAGGACACGCCGTCGATGTACTCGTTCCCGTCAACGTCTATCAGTTTGCACCCGGAGGCTCTCTCGATGATGAGAGGGTCTTCCATTTCCCAGTCGTGCATCTGGGTAAACGGATGCCAAATGTATTTCCTGTCGTCGTCTGCCAGCATCTGGTTTCCTGTATGGGCGGTTTGCATGTGTGGTACGGCCTCGCAGGTAGATGGAACATGCGCTGAAGAGCAACGGGCGGAGGACCGGCCGCAGTCTGGTTTTTTCCGTTACAGCCGGTAGCGTAATGCCAAAGCGGCCATATTGTCAACCTAAATTAGGTTTGGTGGTTAACGATCTGGTCCGACGGGGGTGCTCTGCCGAAATGTGCCAGGTCCTTATTGGGGAATGGGGCTGTAGTGTGATTATAAATGAAAAGCCGGGCCCGCAACGGCAAGGCCCGGCTATTAAACGGTACTTGGCAGGATTACAGCAGCTTTCCGCCGATTTCGGCTACCCGGGAGCGTTCGCCCTTGAGCAGGGTGACGTGGCCGGCAATCTCCTCGCCCTTGATCCTTTCCACCAGGTAGGTCAACCCGTTGCTGCTCGCATCCAGGTAGGGATTGTCGATCTGCTCGGGATCGCCCGTCAGGACGATTTTCGTGTCTTCGCCAACGCGGGTGATAAGTGTTTTGATCATGTGGGGCGAGAGGTTCTGCGCCTCGTCGCAGATGATGAACTGCTTGGGGATGCTGCGCCCGCGTATGTAGGTAAGGGCCTCGAGTTCAAGGACTCCCTTCCGGATCAGGTCGTTCAGATCTCCGAAAGGCTCGGAGCAGTTGCGGAACAGCAACTCCAGGTTGTCGTAGATCGGCTGCATCCAGGGACGGAGCTTTTCTTCCTTCGTTCCCGGAAGATACCCGAGGTCTTCCCCCATCGGGGTGACCGGCCGGGTGATCAGAAGCCTCCCATAGGCGTTTTCCTCCAGCACCTTTTCGAGCCCCACCGCCAGCGCCAGCAGGGTCTTGCCGGTGCCCGCGCGTCCAACGAGGGTGACGACCTTTATCTGGTCGTTCAGAAGAAGCTCTATCGCAAATTTCTGCTCCTTGTTAAGCGCCCGGATGCCCCAACTGCTCGCTTCCGCATAGACCAGGGGACGGAGCACGCCCTGGGAGTAGCGCGCGAGCGCCGACTGGGAGGCATTCTCGTGGGTTTTCAGGAGAAAGAATTGATTGGGTACGGCCGTACGAGAGGAATCGAGCTTGATCTTGCCTTCCTTGAAAAATCTATCCAGTTCCTGGGCGGAAAGAAAAATTTCGTCCACGCCCGAGTACAGTTGGTCGTAATCGACCTTGTCGTTATAGAAATCCTCGGCGCGGATGCCAAGCACATCGGCTTTGATCCGCAGGTTGAGGTCTTTCGTGACGAGGATGACCTGTTCCTCGCCCTTTTTGCAGAGATTGTAGGCGACCGCCAGGATGCGGTTGTCGATCTTGTTCGGGTCGAGCCCCTGGGGGAAGTCGATGACCTGGGTATTATTGAGTTCGATGGTGAGCCGCCCTCCGCCGGGCAGGTCCACTCCTTCCGACAGGCTGCTCGAAGCGCGCAATGCATCGAGTTCCCGGGAGACCACGCGCGCGTTTCGGCCGATCTCGTCCTGCCTTTTCTTCTGGTTGTCGATCTCCTCGATCACGGCAAACGGAATGACGACGTTGTTATCCTCGAATTTGAAAATAGCATCGGGGTTATGGAGCATCACGTTGGTGTCCAGAACGTAGGTCTTGCGCATCGAAACTCTCCCGGCCTGTTTTCAGTTGATCGTGTCCAAAAAGCAAACGAAAGAAGACTCCTCTCCGATCCGGAAGCAAAAAGCAGACCGGCCGATCGAAGCCGCGCATTAACAGAGGCAAAGAAAAGGAAAAGGACAAAAGGAAGGCAACCAGTGGAAATGTAAGCCCACAATCCTCTTTGATTCCCGACTGTTTGTCAAAATGGCGGAAAACCTTCTCTTTTACGCTTTGTTGCAAGGTATTCTAACATCAAAACGGAACAGGAGTGAAGTGCGGATTCGAAAACCGGGACCTGTGCTGTTGCCCCGAAATGGTGCGGCGGAAAGCAGGGGGATGGGACGGAACATTTTTGCACCGGGCGAGGCACGGTTCCATTCCCGTTGCGCGCATGGGCGTCAACTTTAGCAGTCGTAACCACCCGGAGGCCGGAACTGCTGTGGGAGAGGCTTCCAGCCTCGATCCTTTTGAAACCTTTCAGGCAGCCTGAACTCATTTTCCCCAAGCTTTTCTTCGCGTCTTCGCGGCTGGTTTGCGAGAGAAGAAAAAAATCATGACCCGGTCGTTCTTGTGTCCTCCGGTTGCCATAATCGCGGCTGCAAGCCGCTCCCACAAAATACTGGCACTATCCCTCCAACCCTTTATAGTTTATTCTTCTTCGCGGCTTATTCCCCTTAAGTTTCCCTTAAGTTCCTTAAGTTGACGGCTATGCGTTGCGCGGGGACGGTGAGAAGAGGAATCCCGGCTATGCCGCTGTCATTGAACTCCGGGATTCCTCTGCGTTCGATCTGTCGGTCTTCGCACCGGGGCGTCAGCTGCGGCCCTAAATCACGCGCCGTGCGGTTTGCCTGTCGTGCTTTTGCTTGTTGATGCGTTTGTTCATCCTGTTTGCTTCTTTTTGCAGTTTCCTGCGCTCTCTTTTTGTTACCTTCCCGTCAGCCTTCGCTCTTGCCCTGTCCGCCTTGAGCTTTGCCTCGCCGCGCTTGAGCCTGGCGGCTTCCCTCGGTGTAAGGGAACCGCTCCTTTGGCCCTGCTCGATGCGCTGCTCCTGGTTGCGGATGCGCTGGTTCAGGTTGGGAGTGGCGGTCTGCGCAAACGCGGGAGCGGAAAAGGCGAGGAGTACGAACAGTGTTGCGGTTTTTCGAAACATCTTTGATTCTCCATTTCCAGTTTCGGGTTCTGAACCCGGTGCAGTGTATCTTCAGGAACTCCGGGATTTTGCAGCTTTGACGGGGTAATGCGGAGAAAAGTTTACAAAAAATTACAAAAGAATTTATGCACAATTGTTTTGCCGCAAACTGAATGAGAATGCACCTATTATTTCAGTTGGCCCAATCCACACCGCTGCAGTGTGGATTTAGGAATAAAAATCACAGGAGTACAAATTTTTTATAATCCAATTCGTACTTAGAGCCGATTACCTGTCTGAAAAAATCAAATTAAAAGCAGCTCTTATTATGCATCAGGCTTCTCCCGTGAATCGTTGCGGACGAATTGCGGTTGCTGGACTGCGCCCTGCGCAGGGCAGGCAGAGAATGTGCGTCCTGAAGTTGTCTAAGGCCTAGATAAAGAAAGGTTCAACTCCCTATGACTGTTACCGCTGTCTGGAAGCGGAAGGCGTGTGAAAAGCAAATCGCGGGGAAATTGAGGACGCTGGAGGGAGAACTCGAAGACCTGATCCGGTCTTCCGAGGACGATTTCCTCGCTTTGGGAGCGAAACTGCAGGACTTCTACATGCAGATGCAGGAAATAACCGGGATGTCCTCGTCGATCGCGGCCCTTTTGTCCGGAAACGAAATATCGGGCGCGATTTCCGCATTCGATTCGGCGTTCGAGAGGCTGGAAAAGACCGAGGGCGCTTCTGGAGAGAGCCTGCAGGCGTTGAAGAATATTCTTGGCAACCTTTCCGAAATGCAAAGCCGGCTGGATGCATTTCACCGGATAATCATGTTTTTGCGCGTGCTGTGTGTTTCCACCAGGATGGAAAGCTCCCGGGTGGGGCACGAAGAGAGCGGTTTCGAAATCCTGGGGGAAGAAGTTGCCGGGATGGTGCGCGAAATGGAGTCCCGTCACGGTCAGCTCCAGGGGCACTGTGAACTGCTCAAACACCTGATCGAGCGCACCCTGGACAGGGTTTTGTCGATCGGCGCCGTGCGCAGGGAACAGGCGGAGCGTCTTTCCGGATCGATATCGTCCACCCTCCAGGCGCTTACCGATCAGCAGGCTCGTTCGGTTGCAAGTGCGGAGGAAATGGCGGCCAGATGCCGTACGATTTCCGGGAGCATCGGGGAAATCGTCTCGTCCATGCAGTTCCACGATATTACGCGGCAGCGAATCGAGCATGCGGTCGAATCGTTCCTGGGGCTCATGGATTCCAAGACAGCCGTGGAAGAGAAACGATGGTGGAAAGCGTTCAGGTTTCTGCCTGACAGAGACCGTGTCGAAATGAAAGCCGCGGGCGGGATCTGCCGTCTTCAGGCCGCTCAATTGCGGCAGGCTGCCGAAGAGCTGGTAGGCGCGGTCGAAACCATCGTTGAGAACCTCGCAAAACTATCGGCCAACATTTCGGAGATCCTCGAAGAGGCCCGCATGCTGGGCGGCAGCTCCGGCGAGGTGGAAAACTCCTTTTTCACCGCACTGGAAAGGGAGGTTTCGGCAATGCTGACGGCCCTTTCCGGCTATGGGGCTGCGGGCCGGGAGTTTTCCTCGGCAATGTCATCCGCCGGAACGACCCTGGGTGACATGGAGCAGTTTGCCGGGGCTATCCGGGGAATTGGAACGAAGACAAAGCTTATTGCCCTCAACGCCATTGTCAAAGCCTCTCACATGAATGAAGAAGGAAGCGCGCTGGCGGTTCTTGCCGATTCGATTCACCATTTATCCATCGAGTCGTGCGGATGCATCGAATCGGTTTCCGCCTCTCTTGGAGCGATCACCACCGGTTCTGCCGCCATTGTCGATGCAAACCGGCAGGAAATCAAAGATGAGGCCGGGGGCGAATCCACTGGGCTGGTGCTCCGATCGCAAACCGATGCGTTGCGGACGGTTTCCGAATCCGTCTCTTCCCTCCAGGAAAAACTCCAGGCGGCAGTGGATACCCTGTCCAACGAAATGAGACGGAGCGCGGCCGCCATGGGTGTTCACCGGCGGGTTGCCGGGGTGATGAATGCCGCAGCAGGTGAATTGGAAGAGATAGCGGAAATAGCACAGAAACTCATCCCGGGCGACTGTCTATCGGATGATGCCCGGCAGCTGAAGGAACTCGAAGCCTCCTACACAATGGAGAAGGAGCGTGAAATCCACCATGCGATCATCACCGGGGCTGCAACTGCTACCGCCGCTATGCCGGAAAAGCCGGCCGAGAATGGGGAAACGCATGTGCATGAAGAAGATCGGCCGGATGATGCCGATCTCGGGGACAACGTCGAGCTGTTTTGATCAAATGTTCTGAAAGGAGCGGAGCGAATGCCGGAAATCCATTTTACGGCGGGCGAGCCGGGCAAAGCCGGTCAGCTTACACTCAGCGGTGACTGCACGATAGAGAGCGCCATAGAACTGAAAGAGGCTATGGCGAAGGCGTTGGATTCCTCTTCTCACCTGGTGTTGCGGATCGGGGATGTGGAGTCTGTGGATCTTTCCTTTCTGCAAATGCTCTTCTGGGCACAGCGGACCTCGTCAAAGACTGACAAGAAGTTCACTCTCGATACCGACGGGTGTGCCGCATTCGCAAGGACCGTCGAGCAGGCCGGTCTCGTTCGCAGTTCGGGTTCAGGCAGCGAGACTGCGTGGTTGCGGGCTGCGAGGGGATCAACCTGCAATGTGCCTGTCCAGGAAGGCGCCGCATCGGTCGATGCGGCGGCCGGTACAGGAGGTTCGGTGCAATGAGCAAGGTCGTCATGACCGTCGATGATTCTTCCAGTGTGCGCCAGATGGTCGGTTTCACACTGAGGAATGCGGGCTACGAAGTAATCGAGGCAGTGGATGGAAGGGATGCCATGTCCAAGCTGGCAGGCGCTCACGTCCACATGGTGATAACGGATTTGAACATGCCCAATATGGATGGGATTTCGCTGATCCGGTCGATCAGGGCGAGCCAGGCCTGCAAATTCGTTCCGATCATCATGCTCACTACCGAATCTCAGGCTTCCAAGAAGCAGGAGGGTAAAGAGGCGGGAGCGACCGGCTGGATAGTCAAGCCATTCAAGCCGGAACAGCTTCTGGCTGTCGTGAAGAAGGTGCTGGGATGATGGATATACATAAGGAAGCATTTCGGGAAGAGGCCCGCGAGTTGCTCGCCGAACTCGAACAGGCGTTGCTCGAACTCGAGGAGATTCCGGAAGACCTGGAAACCGTCGGTCGTGTCTTCAGGGCCCTTCATACCATCAAGGGCTCCGGTGCCATGTTCGGTTTCGACGAGATTGCTGCCTTTACGCACGAAGTGGAAAGTGCCTTCGACCAGGTGCGCAACGGAAAAACCGTGGTCACCAAACGGCTCATAGACCTCACACTCGCTGCGGGAGACGTGATCCGCCGGATGTTGAGCGCGACGGAAGCCGACAGCCGGTGCTCGGCCGAAGAGAGGGCGGAGATGGAAGAGGCCGCGGCTGAAATCATCAGTCACGTAAAAGGCCTCATTCCTCAGGATTCGGAAGACGCCGATGCACCGGCAACGCAGGCCGCCCCCTCCGGTAAAAATCAGGATGTGCCGCTTTCCACCTACCGCATTTTTCTCCGGCCCGGCAAGGACGCATTCCACAAAGGAATGAACCCGCTTCTGCTCCTGGACGAGCTTCGCGGCCTGGGGGAGTGTACGACCCTGGCTTCCCTGGACGCCGTGCCGGAAGGGGACGACTACGATCCGGAAGCGTGCTATGCGGCCTGGGATATCATCCTTAGCACCACGGAAGATATCAACGCGATACGGGATGTATTCATCTTCGTCGAGGACGAATGCGAACTGCGCATCGACAAGATCGACGAGTGCGAACTGCAGCCTGAAATCGGGGAAGACCTGTCCGACGTTCCGCAGAAGAAGCTCGGAGAAATCCTGATCGAACGCGGCGATATCTCCCCGGACAAGCTGAAAGTCGTATTGGGGGAACAGAAGCGGATAGGGGAGTTGCTCGTCGATGCCGGATTGGTCGAGCCGGTCCGGGTTGAAAGTGCGCTTGCCGAACAGCGCCATTTGCGTGAGGTGAGGGAAAAACGGCGCGAGCACGAAACCGCTTCGAGCGTTCGGGTTCCTGCCGCCAAGCTCGACAAACTCGTGGACCTGGTCGGGGAACTCGTCACCGTCCAGGCAAGGCTCAGCCAGATGGTAGCCCTTTCCGGAGACCCGGCCCTGGTGCCGATCGCGGAAGAGGTCGAACGACTCACCGCTGAAC
>JAEZXS010000054.1 GCA_023442755.1 Pseudomonadota bacterium
CGGGTCGATTACGCCGGCCTCGATCAGGTCTTCGAATGCACCGCTGTCGGCGTTGTAGCCGAAAGCGCCCGTTTTTTCCTTCACTTTCTGAACGATAACGGAACCTTCCTCGCCGGCATTGGCTGCAATCTGGCGGGCAGGTTCTTCAAGAGCGCGCTTGATGATCTTGACGCCGAGGTTTTCGTCGCCGGGAAGCTTCAAGCCTTCCAGTGCGGGCAGGCAGCGCAGGTAAGCAACGCCGCCGCCGGGGACGATGCCTTCTTCAACGGCCGCGCGGGTCGCATTGAGAGCATCTTCCACTCTGGCTTTCTTTTCCTTCATTTCGGTTTCGGTGGCTGCACCGACACTGATGACCGCCACGCCGCCGACCAGCTTGGCAAGTCTTTCCTGCAGCTTCTCGCGGTCGTAGTCGCTGGTGGTTTCCTCGATCTGGGTGCGAATCTGGCGTACGCGGCCTTCGAGCATCTTGCGGTCGCCCGCGCCGTCAACGACCGTGGTGTTGTCTTTGTCGATCCGGATGGTCTTTGCCTTGCCAAGATCGCCAAGTCCTACGCTATCGAGCCGAATGCCCTTTTCCTCGCTGATCACCTGGCCGCCGGTCAGGATGGCGATGTCTTCGAGCATTGCCTTGCGGCGGTCACCGAAGCCGGGGGCCTTGACCGCACAAACCTGCAGGGTTCCGCGCAGCTTGTTCACGACCAGGGTGGCGAGGGCTTCGCCTTCGATATCCTCGGCTATGATCAGGAGCGGACGGCCCATCTTCGCGATCTGCTCGAGTACGGGCAGGAGATCTTTCATGCTGCTGATCTTCTTCTCGTTGATCAGAATCATCGGCTCGTTGAGAAGAACTTCCATCTTTTCGGGGTCGGTCACGAAGTAGGGGGAGATGTAGCCGCGGTCGAACTGCATACCTTCGACTACCTCCAGGGTGGTCTCCATCGACTTGGCTTCTTCAACCGTGATGACGCCTTCTTTGCCGACCTTGTTCATGGCTTCGGCAATGATGTTGCCGATGGTGTTGTCGTTGTTCGCCGAAATGGTGCCGACCTGGGCGATCTCTTTCTGATCCTTGGTCGGTTTGCTGATCTTCTTCAGCTCGTCGATTACCATCTGAACCGACTTTTCGATCCCGCGCTTGATGGCCATGGGGTTGTGGCCGGCGGCAACCAGCTTGGAGCCTTCAAAATAGATGGACTGGGCAAGAATGGTGGCAGTGGTGGTGCCGTCGCCGGCGACGTCGCTCGTCTTGCTGGCGACTTCCTTTACCATCTGTGCGCCCATGTTCTCGAACTTGTCTTCGATCTCGATTTCCTTGGCAACCGTAACGCCGTCCTTGGTCACGGTAGGTCCGCCGAAGCTCTTCTCGATTACGACGTTGCGGCCTTTGGGCCCCAGGGTTACCTTCACTGCGTCAGCCAGCGTGTTGACGCCGTTGAGCAGAAGTTCGCGCGCCTTGGTGTTATAAATCAACTGTTTTGGCATGAGACAATTCCTCCTGGTTTTATTTCACTCAGACTCGAATTATTCGATAACGGCGAGAATATCATCTTCGCGCATGATCAGGACTTCATCTCCTTCGAGAGTGATTTCCGTACCCGAATATTTCCCGAACAGAACGCGGTCGCCTTTCTTGATATCAAGGGCTTTTCTGGTTCCGTCTTCCATGACTCTGCCGTTTCCGACCGCCAGGACTTCGCCCTGGATCGGTTTTTCTTTTGCTGTATCGGGAATGATGATACCGCCGGCGGTTTTCTGTTCCTCTTCCATGCGTTTGACCACAACACGATCGTTAAGCGGTCTGAGGTTCATGCTGACTCCTTTCGCTTGTTCATGTAATTAGGGGCAGAGAATCAGAATAGTAATATAATGCCTGCCCGCACTATTAGCACTCGCTATCGATGAGTGCTTATAATCATCTCGCTTTTATTTTGCAAGTGAAAAAGGCTTAGACGGTGGGAAAAAAAGAGAAAAGGTGGCCCCGCTCCCCGGCGTGCCGGCGGGAGTCTCGATGCGCCCTCCCGCTTCCTCGACAAGCTGGTAGACGATGCTCAGCCCAAGCCCGGTGCCGTTGGCCTTGGTGGTGAAAAACGGGTCGAAGATCTTGTTCCGTATAGCCTCCGGCAAACCGCAGCCCGTGTCGGAGATATCGATCCTTGCCTGTCCCGGGGCAACCCCGGCCCCGTTATCCTGCTGCACCCTGATGGTGAGGGTTCCTCCTTCGGGCATCGCTTCGACGGCATTGATCAGCAGGTTCCATAGGATCTGCCGGATGTGGTGAGGATCGGCAGTCCAGAGCGGGTTGGCCTCGAACTCGGTACGGATGGTGTGCGAGCCGGCTAGCTGCTTTTTCGATTTGAGAAGGGAAAGTATTTCCTGGATGACCGCACATACGGGGACGTCCGCAATTTGTTCCTGCTTCGGCGAGCTTTTGGCCAGCCAGAGAAAGTCCGTCACCAGTTCGTTTATCCTCAGAATTTCCCGCTGCACGATCCCTATGAGCCTGGATCCGACAGGGTCCTCGCCGAGGTCGCTTTGAAGCATCTGGACGGCGCCGCTCATGGCGGCGAGGGGATTCTTTAACTCGTGGGCGATTTCCGCGGCTATCCTTCCCGCATAGATGAGTCTTTCCATGCGTTCCATGCGCTCTTGAATGACTTTTATCTGAGTGAGGTCGCGAAACAGAATGACCCACCCGAACTGCCCCCCGCCCTCTGCGTGCAGCTCCGACGCCGTGTAGCCGAGGCACTTTTCCTCCCCCGAGGGGTGCTTGTAGACGGTTTCCATCCGGCTGATCCTGTGCCCGATATTGCCGTCCGAAGACTTCAGAAAGTCGAGCCCCGGAAAGAGTTCTTCGACTGGAGAGCCGATAATGCTCCTGTCGAGTATCCCCAGGATATCCCGGCCTGCCGTATTGATGAAAACGATGCGGTTTTCCGCATCGATTGTCAGCAGGCCGCTTGTCATGCTGTGCACGATGCTCTGGTGGAGAGTGGCGAGCTGATGGAGGTCGCGCTTGTGCTCGCGGGCCAGGCTGCTCGATTTCTGGAGTTCCCGGGCAAGGTAGCCTGCCGTGAACCCGATCAGGTAGAACCCGGCAATATTCATGAGAATGGTGTGGAAATAGGTGCCGCTGTCGCGCGCATAGCCGGTTCCGGCAACGATTTGCAGAGGAGAGATGCAGCCGAAGTACTGCAGGTCCAGGAGAAGCCCGTAGAGCAGGCTGCAGGCCGAAGCGGTCAGGATGGCGCCACGGTTTAGAAGCAGCGCCGAGGCGATGATGACCAGCATGTAGAGAAAGGAGAAGGAGCTTTCGATTCCGCCGGTAAGATAGACCAGGACGCTCACGGCTCCCGAGTCGAACAGGATCTGTATCCAGGTGAACCGAGCCAGGCGCCGGACGTTTTCGACCCGTAGCGCCCCGTAGATGGTAAAGAGAAAAAGGAAGCTGCAGAAAAGGTACAGGTGGTTCAGATCGGAAGAAAACAGGTCTTTATTTCTTCCGGTCTGAACCGCAACGGTCAGGAGCAGGAAAAGGACGGCGATGATGAGCCTGCACAACAGGAGCTTTTTGAGCTTTGCCCTGAGGGGGCCGTCATCGGAATTGAGGCTCGAAAGGTGATGCGAACTCATCGACCTTATTTGCCGACTACATCGGCAAGCTGGAAGATAGGAAGATACATTGCCACGAGCAGACCGCCGATGGTGATGCCCAAAAACACGATCAGCATCGGTTCGAGCAGCGATGTCAGAACTTCGACGGCCGCATCGACTTCTTCGTCATAAAAGTCGGCTATTTTGCCCAGCATTGTATCGAGGGCTCCCGTGGCTTCCCCGACTGCGATCATCTGGGTCACCATGCCCGGAAAAACATTGGTTTCGGCGAGCGGGTCGGCCACCGGGCGCCCTTCGGAGATGGAGTTGCGCGCCAGGCGGATCGCTTTTTCCACCACCGTGTTTCCCGCGGTTGCGGCAACCACCTCAAGGCCGTCCAGGATGGGGACGCCGCTGGAGAGCATGGTGCCGAGCGTTCTGGTAAAGCGTGCGACCGCGACCTTGCGGATAAGCATGCCGAACACCGGCGAACGCAATAATATCCGGTCCGTTATGTCTCTCCCCCTGGAGGTTTTTCGAAACTGCCTCAGACCGAAGACCGCGAGGCCGATGCCGAGAAAGATCCAGTGGAAATAGCTTTTCATGAAATCGCTCATGTCCATTACGAAAACGGTCATGGCGGGCAGTTTTGTCCCCGCGTCGCGGAAAAGCCCCGCGAAAATGGGAATGACATAGATGAGGATGACGGCAACGACGATCAGGGCGACCGAAATTACGATGGCCGGGTAGGTCATCGCGCCCTTGACCTTCTTTTTCAGTTTCGCGATTTTCTCTATGTAGGCCGCGAGCCGGTTCAGGATGACGTCGAGAATACCGCCGATCTCGCCTGCCGCGACGAGATTGTGGAAAAGGGTGTCGAAAACCTTGGGATGTTTTTTGATGGCGTCGGAAAGGGTCGATCCTTCTTCGACG
>JAEZXS010000090.1 GCA_023442755.1 Pseudomonadota bacterium
CCATTATTATCATTCGCGACGAGACCGTCAGCTTTGCCAATCCGGCCGCACTCAGGCTGATTGGAGCATCCGGGCCCGAATTTCCGGTTGGCACTCCCGTACTCGAGATCTTCCACCCGGATTCGCATTCCGCCGTTCGCGAAAGGATCGACTCCCGTAACGTCTATGCAGGGTCCAGGTCCGAGGAGAAACTGGTTCGCCTCGACGGGGTTGCCGTAGACGTCGAGGTTGCGTGGCAGCAGGTTGAACTGCAAGGACCGGCGGTGCAGCTCGTTATCCGCGACATAACGGACCGCAAATGCATGGAAGCGGCATTGCGGCAGAGTGAAGAACTCTTCCGCTCGTTATTCGAACACAGCCGCGACGGCATCTTCGCCCTAAATCCCGATGGCCGCTTCTTCATGACAAACCCTGCCGCGGAGTTGCTCTCCGGGTATTCCTCCGAGGAAGCACGTGGCCTCACCTTTCTCGACATCTGTACACCCGAGTCCCGAAACGCCGCCCACACCTCATTTTTGAATGCTCTGCACACTGCGGAACCTGTGGAGATCGAGGCATCCATCATCCGCAAAGACGGGTACCCTATCGACTTGCTGGTTGTCGGCTCCCCCATGCTCCTGTCCGGGAAAATCGAGGGAATCTTCTGCATCGCTCGGGACATCACCGAGAAGAACCGCATAGAACGCGCCCTCAGGAAAAGTGAAGAGCGGCTGAGAATGGCTCTCGCCGGAGCAAAAGCGGGGGTCTGGTCGAGCGACCTCAAGACCGGCCAAACCGTCTGGTCATGGGAAAATTTCGAACTGTACGGTCTCGATCCGATGGAAGGCTCGCCGACCTTCGAAGCCTGGAAGCAATTCCTGCATCCGGACGACCGGGCAAAGGCAGCGCAGACCTTCGGCGATGTTTTCAGTCAGCGGACCTCGGATTACCATTCGGAGTACCGAATCATTCACCCCAGGCTCGGAGTGCGCTGGATCCTGGGCGTCGGCAGGCTCGAGCGGGCCGAGGACGGCGCCCCTCTGCAGATCGTCGGCATCAATATCGACATTACCGAACGCAAACAAACGGAAGAAGAGCTCCGATCGAGCGAAGAACGGTATCGGGCCCTGGTCAATGCAACTTCCAACGCCGTCTGGCGCGTGAGCGCCGACGGCAAAACCATGCTGAGCCTCATTGGCGCCAATATCTACGAACACATGGAGCCGGACCGGTACAACTCCGACTGGCTGGAGTCCATTCACCCCGATGACCGGAGGCTGACGCGTGCGGCATGGGAGACGGCGATCGCAGCCAGGAGCCTTCTCGAAGTGGAACACCGGCATCTTTCTCCCGACGGCGCTTATCGCTATTTTCTGTCACGCGCGGTGCCCGTCCGCGATGATTCGGGAGAGGTGCTCGAATGGATCGGCACGAGCGAGGATATAACGGAGCGCAAGGAAGCGCAGGTCATGCTGCAGAGGGTTAACGAGGAACTGGAGCTTCGGGTAAGACGACGGACGGCCGAACTGGAAAAAGCCAACGCAGAACTGCGTGAAGTCCCCTCCCGGCTCATCGCCGCCCAAGAGGAAGAAAGGAAAAGAATAGGCGGCGAACTGCACGACAGCATCGGACAGACGCTCGCCGCCCTAAAATACTGGGTGGAGATGATCCTCATGATAAAAGAGAAGGGGGGCCATGAAGAGGCATTCAACAAGCTCGAACAGTTCGTACCGATCTTCCAGCGGTCGATAGAGGAAACGCGCGCGATCTACATGGGCCTTCGGCCGACCCTGCTCGAGACAATGGGCATCAAGGCGACCCTGCAGTGGTTCTGCCGGGAATTCAACAAGCTGTATCCGCAGCACCACATCGAGCTCGAGATGGATGTGGAGGAGCCAGAGATTCCCGAGTCGCTCAAAATAGTCATATTCAGAATCACCCAGGAGGCGCTCAACAATATTGCAAAACACAGCTGCGCTGAATGGGTGGACATCACACTTCTCAGAAGGGGCGGCACCCTTCGCCTCACAATTAAAGATGACGGAAACGGCTTCAGTGTGGAGGAGGTACTGTCGCAGACTTACGGCAGGAGCCTCGGTCTGACCGGGATGAAAGAAAGAGCGGAGATCATGGGGGGCGTCTTCTCCATTCAGTCCCGTCTCGGAGAGGGAACGAAAATCGCCGTAAACTGGTGAGATGCAAATCCCGCAGCGAAACCGCTGGACGATGCCCCACAAACCTCGTACCGAACCGGACAGAATGTCTGCATCCCCGACCATTGTTCCCGGAAGGCGCACGAAACTCCCGCCGAATGTCCCGATTAGTCTTCTAATTTACCCAACTATTTGGTAATTTGAAGAATTCCGTGAAAGCCACATCCACTGACTTCGTCTGTAAACACCCGTGCGAGCACAGCTCGAAAGGGCAGCTTTCACCGTGAATACAAACTTTAATTCAGGGAAAAATAATGCAGCACCCTCCCGAACCGATCCAACATACCAGACTGAGCATAGTTATCCCCTGCTACAACGAGGAACGTACGCTGAAGAAATGCGTTGAACGTGTTCTATCCATAGCCGACGCGAACCTCTCGTTGGAGGTCATCATTGTGGATGATCGTTCGATGGACAAGAGTGCATCCATTGCATCCGAACTCGAGAGGAAACACCCCGAAATCCGTGTTCTCAAACACGAAAAGAATCAGGGGAAGGGAGCCGCACTGCGGACCGGTTTCGAAAGCGCCACGGGAGATTTTATCTGCGTTCAGGATGCAGACCTGGAGTACGACCCCCACGATATCAAAAGGCTGCTCAGACCACTGGTGTGCGGAAAGGCCGATGTAGTCCTTGGCTCCCGCTTTCTTTCATCCGGCGAGCATCGGGTTCTCTATTTCTGGCATTATCTTGCAAATCGATTCCTCACGCTCCTCTCCAACATGTTCACCGATCTGAACCTCACCGACATGGAAACCTGCTACAAGGTATTCCGAAGGGATGTTCTGCGAGACATCACTATCCAGGAGGATCGTTTCGGTTTCGAGCCTGAAATCGTGGCAAAGATTGCCCACAAGCGCCTTCGCATTTACGAAATGGGCATCTCCTACTACGGCAGGACATATGAAGAAGGGAAAAAGATTGGGCTCAAAGATGGTTTTCGGGCGCTTTTCTGTATTCTCCATTATAACCTTCACCTGGCGCCCGTACCGATTCAGCTGCTGGCTTATCTGTTTATTGGCGGCTTCTGTGCGGTCATAAACCTTTTCGCCTTCCTTACATTGATCGCCTTTGATTTTTCTGCAGCGGTTTCCGCTCTCATCGCCTTCTTTTTTGCCGCCGCAGTCAACTATATCCTCTGCATCCTTCTCCTATTCAGACATAAGGCCAGGTGGAACACAAAAAAAGAAATTGCCGTCTATATCGTCATAGTATGCCTGATTGGCCTTATCGACGTGGAGTCTACAAGGATTTTCATGATGGGCGGCATGCAACCGTGGCTCGCAAAATCGGTTGCAACTCTTATCGGCTTGTTGCTCAATTTTCTTGGAAGGCGCTACTTCGTATTTCCCGAAAAACCGAGTGGACCGTGGAAAAGCCAGCATGACCTCGATGCTCCCCATACCGGTCTCGAAGGATAGGCTCCTGCCCTTCTAAAATGTGGGGATTCCGGGTTTTCGGAAACCTGGGCAGCAAAAAGGACAACTGCCCGGCGCAGATGGTCTGAAAAGCACAAGTTATTGCAGCAGGAGTTGCTGCTCGCGAAGCCGTTTGATTTCGTCCCGCAGCGCAGCCGCCCTTTCGAACTCGAGACGGCCGGCGGCTTCCTTCATTTCTTTTTCCAGCGCAGGGATGCGCTCATCGGGCGCTATCGTTCCCCCGGTATCGAACTCCGCCTGCGGCTCGTACACAAACTCCGCTTCGAACGGCCGTCCCCGGTACTCGGCCAGGATATCGGTAATCTCCTTCTGGATGCTTCGCGGCACGATGTTGTTGACGAGGTTGTATTCGAGCTGCTTCTTTCGCCGCCGCTCCGTTTCATCCATGGCCCTGCGCATCGAATCGGTGATGCGGTTTGCGTAGAGAATGACCGTCCCGTTCACGTTGCGCGCAGCACGCCCGGCAGTCTGGATGAGAGACCTGTCCGAGCGCAGGAACCCCTCATTATCTGCGTCCAGCACGGCCACCAGGGATACCTCCGGAATGTCGAGACCCTCCCGGAGAAGGTTGATTCCCACGAGGACGTCGAAATTCCCCAGCCGCAAGTCGCGCACCGTCTCGATGCGCTCTATGGTGTCGATATCCGAATGCATATACCGAACCCGGATATTCAGCTCGGCGAGATATTCGGTAAGGTCCTCCGCCATTCTCTTGGTCAGGGTCGTGACCAGGACACGATGGCCGTCCTTCACCTGCTTGCGGATTTCACCTATCAGGTCGTCTACCTGCAAATCGGCGGGCCGCACTTCTATTCTCGGATCCACAAGTCCCGTGGGCCTGATGATCTGCTCGACTACCCAGCCCTGCGTCCGGGACAGCTCATAGGGCCCGGGCGTGGCCGAAACATACACGACCTGGTTGACCCGTCTCTCGAACTCCTGGAAATTGAGCGGACGGTTGTCCAGGGCCGACGGGAGCCGAAATCCGTAGCGAACCAGAGTTTCCTTCCTCGCCCGGTCGCCGTTGTACATGCCCCTGACCTGTGGAACGGTGATGTGGCTCTCATCTATGAACAGGAGCCAGTCTTCGGAAAAATAGTCCAGCAGGGTATATGGAGGGGTTCCCGGCTGACGGCCGTCCAGATGCCGGGAATAGTTTTCGATCCCGTTGCAGTACCCGAGTTCCAGAAGCATCTCGAGGTCGAACCGGGTGCGTTCCTCCAGCCTCTGTGCTTCCAGGAGCTTGCCGTCGCGGTACAGGGCCTCCAACCTCTCGGACAGTTCTTCCTTTATGGACCGCACCGCCTGCTCCAGGGTATCCGGCCTCGTCACGTAATGCGTGCCGGGATAGATATCCGTTCTATCCAGATTCCGCAGTGTCCTTCCGCTCAGCGGATCGACTTCCCGTATCGAATCCACCTCGTCGCCGAAGAATTCGATGCGAATTGCGCGATCCTCCTCGTATGCCGGAAAGACCTCCACCACATCGCCCCGCACCCGGAACACCCCGCGGTGAAAATCGAAGTCGTTGCGCTCGTACTGGATATCGACCAGCTTGCGCAGAACATCCTCTCGGGTAATCTCCTGCCCGGTCTTGAGCTGCAGAAGCATCTGCTGGTAGTTTTCCGGAGAACCCAGTCCATAGATGCACGAGACGCTCGCGACGATGAGAACATCCTTGCGCTCCAGCAGGGAACGGGTTGCTGAATGCCGCATCTTGTCGATGGTTTCGTTTATGGATGAGTCTTTAGCTATGTACGTATCGGTTTGCGGGACGTAGGCTTCCGGCTGGTAATAGTCGTAATAGGAGACGAAATACTCTACCGCATTCTCGGGGAAGAAGGACTTGAACTCACCGTAGAGCTGGGCGGCCAGGGTCTTGTTCGGTGCGATGACCAGGGTCGGCCTTTGCACCCTGGCCACAACATGCGCCATGGTGAAGGTTTTGCCGGACCCGGTTACCCCAAGGAGAGTCTGTTCCTTCACCCGGCCGGAAACACTGGCCGCAAGGTCCTCTATGGCCTGGGGCTGGTCCCCCGTTGGCTCCATCTGGCTGCGCAGAAGAAATTGTTTCATGCGGATTTCGAACTCGATCGCCTTTCATAGGATGCACTATTCTGAATGTAAACAGTATTGTAACCCGAAACACGGTTGCGTGCATCTTCTAAGGGCGGTGACTGGACTCGATTTCGCGGGGCGGGATATCTCCGATCAGCGCGGATGGCTTCTATCCGCGTATCGGTTTCAGGCGCTTTTCTCCTCATCTTCGAGCTGTCCGTTCATGAGCGGCTCCAGGTCTTTTTGCTTGAGTTCCAGGCGTTTCAGCTTCGACCTGTCGTTTATGACCTTCTCCATCTCACGGCGCACCTCGGTCTGGGTCAAAAGTTCGGAAAGAAGGATACGCTTGTAGCTGATGTTTCGCAGTTCGTTCTCCAGGAACTCGTCCCGCTCCTGTTTGAGCTTTGCATTCTGGAGAAAGAGTTTTTCCTCCAGCGTTT
>JAEZXS010000255.1 GCA_023442755.1 Pseudomonadota bacterium
TCTGAACTGAAATCTCGCCGAGAAATTAAAATTATATCGTGTTATCGGGTGATTACGAATTTACAACCCCGGCAGGGTTACTTAGTTTTCCCTATTGGTCCATTTTTGTGGGACAAAATTGTTCTATTGCTGGATTTCATCTTCATGATTATGATGCCCGGCGCTTTGCGTCCGCGACGCTAAATGCTTTTTCGACAAGGATAATTAGGAGGTGCGGACCTTAAAAGTCGAACTTGGCAAGCAAATTGCCTAGTCAACCCCGGTAAACGGCAGAAAGCCTATTTTGAAAACTCAGGAGGAAAATATGACCCCGAAAGAAGTACTGGCCTTTGCAAAAGAAAACGGCGCCAAAATGGTGGATTTCAAGTTTATGGACTTCGTCGGTACCTGGCAGCACTTTTCCAACCCGATCTCCGAACTGGGCGAGAGCGATTTCGAAGCCGGGTACGGATTCGATGGGTCCAGCATCCGCGGATGGCAGCCGATCCACGCCAGTGACATGTTGATAATCCCCGATCCGACAACGGCTCTTATGGACCCCTTCATGGCTGAGCCCACGCTCACCATGATCTGCGACGTTGTCGATCCGGTCACCAAGGAAAGATATTCGCGCGACCCCAGGCACATTGCTCAGAAAGCCGAAGAGTACCTCAAGTTCACGGGCATCGGCGACATGTGCTGGATCGGCCCTGAAGCCGAATTCTTCATCTTCGACGACATCCGCTTCGATACGGGCGCACAGTACTCCTACTATCACATCGACTCTGTCGAAGGTCAGTGGAACACCGGAAGAATCGAAAACCCGAACCTCGGCTACAAGCCGCGCTACAAGGAAGGGTATTTCCCCGTTCCCCCGATCGATTCGCAGCAGGATCTTCGCACCGAGATGGTGCTCATGATGCAGAAGGTCGGGCTGACCGTCGAATGCCAGCACCACGAAGTTGCCACCGCAGGACAGGCCGAAATCGATATGAAGGCGGCTCCCCTGGTCAAGATGGCCGACGCCCTCCAGTGGTATAAATATGTCATCAAGAACGTTGCACGCCGCAACTGCAAGACAGTAACGTTCATGCCCAAGCCGCTTTTCGGCGACAACGGCTCCGGCATGCATACCCACATCAGCATCTGGAAGGAAGGAAAACCGCTGTTTGCAGGCGACAAGTACGCCGGGCTGAGCGAAATGGCCCTCTATGCGGCAGGCGGCGTTCTGAAACACGCTGCGGCCCTTTGCGCCATCACCAACCCGACCACCAACTCTTATAAAAGATTGGTGCCCGGCTATGAAGCTCCCGTAAACCTGGCTTACTCCAGCCGGAACCGCAGCGCCAGCATCCGTATTCCGATGTACTCAGCTTCTCCAAAGCTGAAGAGAATCGAGGTACGTTTCCCCGATCCGTCGTGCAACGGCTACCTGGCTTTCAGCGCCCTGCTGATGGCCTGCCTCGACGGCATCGAAAACCGGATCGACCCGGGTCAGCCGCTCGATAGGGATATCTATGCATTGAGCCCCGAGGAACTCTCCAAGGTTCCTTCGACCCCCGGTTCGCTCGATGCAGCACTGGATGCCCTGGAAAAAGACCACGAGTTCCTGCTCAAGGGTGATGTTTTCACGCAGGATGTCATCGATATGTGGATCGAATACAAGAGAACGAGCGAAGTGGATCCGATCCGCATGAGACCGCATCCCCATGAGTTCAAACTCTATATCGACATTTAATCCGACAAACCGCCTTGACCTTTGACCCATCCCCGGGCAGGATACCCCATCCTCTCCCGGGGATTCCTTTTTGGGAACCCTGGAGGCGGCGGCTGGAAACAAGGGCAGCGCGCCCGCGTCGACTCGGACAGCATGGGGGGACTCATGAAGCGGGGCAATTTTTTCTCATCGATACCGGCACATATTCCGGAGGAATTTGTCGACGTTGTCGCACAGTCCGCCGGCGTGAGAATCGAAAGAATAGTATCCGCGGGACAAAGCTCACCGGAAGGGTTCTGGTACGATCAGGACGAAAACGAGTGGGTTATGGTGCTGAAAGGCGGCGCGCGCCTGAAATTCGCGGACCGGGAAGAGGAAGTGTCACTGGGACCGGGTGACTGGATAGATATTCCCGCCCATGTGCGGCATCGGGTGGAATGGACCGACCCGGAGAAGACAACGGTGTGGCTGGCGGTGTTTTATGACTGAAGGGACTGCCGGATCCGGTTGCCGTCAAGCAGCGCGCCGCTTCTTCCGGGCTCGAGTGGATACCGGTACTTTTAGCCAGCAGTTGTTTATAAAGGCTTTCAGGAGCAACATCAGCTCCGTTCGGCCACCAGATGGTGCCACCCTCCACCACCGCACTGGAGAAGAATGTCCTGTCCTTCAGCGGCGCAAATACAGGCCCTCGCGAGAGGTAAGCAGAAAAATCAATTTCCCCGCCCAGCCCATCATCAAACTGGATATGGTAGACGTATTCGCCTCGATATTCTATCTTTGTGACATCATTCAAGTTCCACATGATAAACCTCTCAATGCAGCGGATCGATTGACTTGATTTCTTTGCCCTGCCTGGCAAGCTCCCAATCTTCGAGAAGCTCGGCATTGCGCAGATCGATCCAATCACGCACCAATCTCAGGGCAGTCCCCGATTGCAGATCTCCCTTCAAAATGTTGCCACGAAAATCCAGGAGCGCTTTACTGCCCAGATACTCCACGTGAATGTGCGGCGGATTGTGATCATCATAGAACATCCGATAACAATCCGAAAAAGGCGGAGATTATGGGCACGGGCTGCTTCCTCCAATTTCCAGCTTCCCAGGATTAACGATGTCAGAAACTGTTTCTCCACCAATGATTCAAAAGAATGGAACCAGAGCCAAAAGTTAAACCTGCACTCATAATCGCCTACGATGATCGATTCCCGAAATGCAGCTCCGGACTGTTCAACACATAATCTTTCAACTCGTTTTCATCGGTTGCTTCCAGCCGGGCGATAATCCCTTCCCACCTGTTGCGAATCCCTCCTGGAACAAGGGGCCTGTCTTTGAACAGGTCGCGAACAGCGGAAAAAGGGGATTCCACGATTTCTTTAACCTGCGCCGTCTTTTCGGCCAGCGCGTCTGAAAACCCCTGAACGGCAAGTTCGATGGCATGGAAGGGAACCCCGGCATGCAACGCTTTTTCGAGGTGTATTCTGAAGCGGCTGAGACACTGCGGCAGCAAGGTAATGAGAGGCGACGTCCAGTCGGCAAACGACCCGGTTGTTTCTATAATCACCAACCTGTTGGGAATAGCGGCCTGGTTGAGCTGGATGAGTTCGTCGCCGTCGTCGTAGAAAATTTTACCGGTGTTCAGGCTGCTTCTGCCGAGCACCAGGCTGAAAACTGCAGCAGCTCCTAGAAGCTGGGCGAGATTCACGATAAACTCGGGCTTCCCGTAGTGGATGAGGGGTATTTTGTCCGTCACTATCCCCGGGATATACTTGCGCTCGAAAAAGAAAACCGGGACCCGCCCGAGTCCGGGTAAGTCCTCCTCGATCCGGATTTCGGTGTATTGCAGAATGGGAAAGCCCAGCTCGGCCGCTGCATGCAGTCGGTCGAAGATATAGTCGCGATAGCGCAGAGTCTCGGCAACCGCCTGGTCCAGCGGCTGCCCCAGCTTCAACCTGTGGAAGACATCCCACTTGAGCAACCGCAGAAGGCGGATGCACTCCTGCCCCGTGTGCAATGTCAGCACCACCAGGTAGACGTCTCTTTCCTCACCCGTGATGTCCCGTTCGGTTTGAGAAAACTCGACCCGCCCCAGATTTATGGCATTGAACCCTCCGGACTCATCCCAAAGATAGGAAATCAGCCCCCTGGAGCGCGGGCTGACTCCCGAATCGAACTCAAGAAGGTTATCGCAAACTGCTGCGCCGGGAAGCCATTTGACGTTCAGGTGAAATTCCGGGCTAAGCCCCAGCGCCCACTCCTCCATTTCCTGCTCATTGATATCGTATAGCCGGCAGAACATTGTCGTCCGCCAGACGGCATTTTTCGGATCGTCCTCCATGAGATCCGGGCCCGCCGCCTCGGCAAAATCGGCCGCAAAATGATCGAAGACGGCTTCGATCTCATACAGCCTGTCCCGGGCTGGCGGATGTTCAAGAAGCGGGATGAGATGCTCGATGATCCTGGCGTCCAGGTACTTGCCGGTAGGGAGAAAGAAGCTCAGTTCACGATTGCCCCAGGTGTTTTCACACGCAAACAGGTCTACGATCTCCCGCAATCGCGCCAGGGCCTCTTCCGTGTCTTCGCGAAGAAGAGGGCGGATACGCATGCACTCGGCGTAGGTTAGGAATCTTCCGCCGGTCGGAGCATTATAATATACCGTCAGTCCCGTGCCGACCTGGACGCGGCTCGCGCGAACGTAGCGGCATATCTCCTGCACCGAGCGCGGGGCAGGGGACATCCGCCAGCTCTCTCCGCGTTTTCGCAGGCTCTTTCTCACTTGGGCCAGGTGCAGCCCGGTAAACTGGATTCGCTCTTTGGGAACCAGGGACTGGATGATTTCGTCTGCGGCAAAGACATGGTCCATGTTTTCAGGATCGGACCTGATCAGTAGGAAAGCATCGCGAATGACCAGTGCGACTGCATCGAGGTATACGGACAACTCCTGGTCTTCGCTCAAATCTTCGAGACCGCTCTGCTTCCGTTTTGCCTTGAGAAAGTCTACCATCATGGATGCATGCATTGCATGGATTCCACGAATGGAGATGATGGTGTTATATTTGGGGAATACAGATGCTATCGGGCTGAGCAGTTTTCCGTTCTCGTCCTCAGAAAAAAAATCGGGACCGATAATCGTGATCCCTTTACGCTCACGCGGCTCAAGCGGACCGGTAAACGTATAGCCGTTGTGACAAATCTGATTCATAGTCCTTCAACTTGGCTACGTAATACACCGCAATTCCCTTTTCAGGGCCGAATGCAAAATAGCATGGAATGCATGTATTGTGTAGCGCGTAAATCCCGTCAGGATATGACCGGGTTTTCTGTTGACAGAGGTCTTCCCATAAGGCAAACAAATTGGAGCTGTATTTTCCAGCATGACCTCGATGAATAGTGCTGAACAGGAGAACATATGAAGAAAAATTCAAAACTGATCTTTGCAGTCGCCCTGTTGATTTCCACGATTGCCTGGGTCCCCGGACTGTCTTCGGCTGCCGACACGATTAAAATCGGCGTCTATCTTCCGATGACCGGCGCGGTTGCTGCTTATGGCGATATGGAATGGGCCGGGATTCAGATTGCCGGCGAAATGGAACCGCAGGCCCTGGACAGGAAGATCGAACTGATTCTGGAAGACACCAAGAGTGACAAGATCGATGCAGCAAACGCCGTAACCCTGCTCATCGAAAAATACAAGGTGAGCGCGATCATAGGTGAGGCCATAAGCGGCAACACCATGGCCGGCAATCCCATTTCGGAAGCAGCCAAGATTCCGTCGGTAGCTCCGGTTGCCACGAACCCCCTCGTAAACCAGGGGAAAAAGTATGCTTTCCGGGCATGTTTTGTGGACCCCTTCCAAGGCGAGGTAGGTGCAAGGTTTGCTTACAACAACCTCAAGGCCCGGACTGCTGCGGTAATCATCGATACCGCGCAGGACTACTGCGTCGGGCTTGGCAATTACTTTATCAAGGAATTCGAGCGCCTCGGCGGCAAGATTGTCTCCAAGACCTTCATTCAAACCGGCGACCAGGATTTTTCGGCCCAACTCTCCGCCGTGCAGGGAGCCAAACCGGACATCATTTATGCGCCGAACTACTACACCGAGGACGCCCTGATGGCTAAACAGGCCCGCGATCTCGGGATCAACCTGCCGATCCTCACCGGAGACGGAGCCCAGGCGGATACTCTCCTGCAGATCGGAGGAAGCGCGGTAGAAGGGATGTATTTTACTGGGCATTTCCATAAGGAAGCTGCGGCGACGGAGCGCGCGAAGGAATTCATCAAGCGCTACGAGGAGAAGTATAAGAAGAGCGCCGATGCTTTCGGAGCCCTCGGCGCCGATGGGTACTTCCTCCTTGTTGACGCAATAAATCGGGCAGGTTCGACGGACGGGACGAAAATCCGCGATGCTCTTGCCTCCACCAAGGACTTCCAGGGGGTCTCCGGAGTGATGACGATGGGTCCGGAAGGAAACCCGATCAAAAGCATGGTCATAAACAAGGTCCAAAACGGCAAATTCGTGTATGTGACCACGATCAATCCGTGATGTAGATGCATTTTAAAAGCTGCGGTTTTCGCCGAAAACCGCAGCATGCATGCTTCAGAGGGAAAACAGGAGTCTACCGGCTCCTGTTTTTCTTTTTGTGCGCCTGTACATCCTATTGAGTGCGAGGCTTATCGTGAATAGCTTGGTTCTGTCTGGTTTTTAATTTGGGCAAGCTGCCGCCCCGCTGAGGATGACCCCGGTTGCAGGCCTGAACCCGAACGGGATATGAAATGAGGCGAAAAATAGAAGAATTGATGCTGCAGGTTGCGGACCTGCCCATATTTGAAAAGACCGCCACGCTCTTTGAGGTCCTTCTGGGTATCGGAATGCTCAGAAAGAAGAATCCATCGGTCGGCCTGCGGTATCCCGGAGTGCTGGTATCCGATGGGAATCGCAATATCGTGGGGTTTCTGGATTTCCGCAACATGCTGAAGGGACTCGAACCACGATACTTCGAAATGGCCGAATCCGTGGAAAAGAGCGGCTTTCCACCCGGTTGGGTCCGTTCCGAACTGGAGAAGTACGGACTGCATGGAAACGCTCTGGATCAATTATGTAAAAAGACCGGCGATACGACGATCCTGGAGCTGATGACCGTTCCTGGAGCAAAAGAGATTACAGATTCAGACGCTTCGGTAAACGAAGTCATTTATCAAATGGTAGTTACTGGAAATGATTTTCTATTCGTCAGGAGTGGAAATCTTTTAGTAGGCGTTATCAATATATCCGACATTTTAACCTATATCTGCGACGTTGTGAAAGGCTGCCGAATTTAATTCTTTGTAAATAAGCACTTTAGTTGTATAGTGAATGTGAATTTTATCTCGTAGTTTTCTTACCGAACCGGAATTCTTCTTGACTGCACCCCCCAGCGGTCGGCCGGTTCAATGCTATTCCCATAACCTCTTCGAGGAGTGCATATGGGACACCTCCAAGCTCTTGTCGCGCGTACAGAAAACAGATTTCCCGGCAGTACACTGAACCTTGGTGAATATGCCGCCGGCCTGAAACTCCCCCTAACTTTCGCCAGCCTCAAGGCAATCGGCAGCGAAAGCCCCGAACATCCTCTCTATCTGAAGGTCGAGAATGCCCTGGTCCCGGGAAGCTACTTTCAGGGACGGTGTACCGTCAGGGATTCCGTCATAATAAAATCAGATGTGCGGGGAGATGAGCTGAAACGAAGCGCCGGGTTGGCGGAAACCATCCGCGTACGGGACAGTTGCCTTTATAAAAGCCTCGTACACAGCAATTCACACGATCCCGATTCCCCCAACGAGTTTCCCATCAACGAATCCGTAGCCATGCACTATTCGAACATCCACGGCTCTCCTTTGCGCGGATGTCTTCTCAAGCCGTTTGCGACTGTCGATCTTACCTCGGCAAGCCAGTCCAGCATTGGAACCTACTCGTACGTGCAGACTGGAAAACTCGCAGATTGCACGGTAGAGGACGGCCATATCTGGATAAGGGGTGGGGACAAGTTCGATTTCAGGTACTCATTCGACAAGGACGCTCTCGAAACCTACGTCCGGTTCGAGCCTGGCGCGGAGCCTGAGGGAATTCTGATCGACCTTCTCATTAGTATGGAGAAACATTTCGACCGCCTGTTCAATGAATGCAGGCTTCCACCTGATGTGCCGCAGAGTTCATATATGAGCCCCTATGCGGTGGTGCAGGGAACCAGCAGGATCGGAGAGAATGCCTTCATTGCCCAGCGGGCCTTTTTGAAGAATGCGAGCATCGGAGACGGTTCCAACGCCCAGGAGAATTGCTGTATCATCGACTCGGCCCTGCATGGAAACAACGTCTCGGCACACGGCTCAAAGATGATTTGTGCAACACTCCAGCCAAACGTCTTTGTGGGTTTCAACTCCTTTTTGAGAGGGACCCCTCACGCTCGGCTCCGGGTCGGAACCCGGTGCATCGTGGCTCCACACACGATAATCGACCTCGTGGAACCGCTCGAGATACCGTCGGATCACCTGGTATGGGGCCTGATCAGAAGCCGGAGCGATCTGGAGTCGCACAGTATTTCGCTCCAGGAGCTTTCCCAGGTCAAAGGCGAACTAAGCCAGGGTCTCATGTTTTTCCGCGGCCGAGGCAAGGCCTTTGTGGATACGTTCCGGCACAGGATCGAACACATCCTGGAAGCGAACGGCGCCTTTTGCAGCGGAGACGACATGCGGGGCCATGCCCAGAAATGCTGCGGCATACGGTTCAAGGCAATCGACCCGGAACTCGACTGCGAACTGGAGGGAATATAGGGCAGCGGCCTTTTCGGCCCTTTCATGCGTTTTCCGGCCGAATCAGAGAGCGCAAAACGGCAAGGTTTTCGATATCCTCCTTCATGTCTTTACCTTTTGGGGTTTCCAGGACCATTGGGTGGTTCCGGAACCGGGAATCGTTCAGAAGGAGCCGGAAGCCTTCAAGTCCGATTTTGCCCTTTCCGATATGGTCGTGTCTGTCGACGTGCGAGCCGAGTTCGCGCTTCGAATCGTTGAGATGGAAGAATTTCAGGAATCCGAGTCCGATAACGGCATCGAATCGTGAAATGGTCTGTTCATAGGCATCGGCAGAAGTAATGTCGTATCCCGAGGCAAACCCATGGCAGGTATCGAAACATACCCCCATGGTTTTGCCGTACCGGGAGTTTTCCAGGATATAGGCAATCTCCTCGAACCGTGACCCGAGACTCGATCCCTGTCCGGCCGTATTCTCGATCAGGACGGAAACCGCATCGGTTTCCGCCATGTCCAATGCACGGTCGAGGTTTGTGACTAGTCGACCCAATCCCTGCTCCAGCCCTTCTCCCACATGCGCCCCCGGATGCGTTATGAGGTATGGAATTCCCAGGACGGTGCAACGGTGCAATTCTTCGGCAAAGGCGGCAACGGATTTTGACAGGATTCCCCTGTCCGCGGCGGCGAGATTGATCAAATACACATCATGCGCTGCCATTGGAACACGGCCGGTTTCTTCCCATCTTGCCCGAAATCGCTCCACCGATTCGGCGCTCAACTGCGCTTCTTTCCACTGCCTGTGATTTTTCGTAAAAATCTGAAGAGCCCTGCCATCGATCCGGCTGAGGCGGTCGAAACACGTTTCTATGCCGCCTGCAATGGACATATGCGCTCCCAAATGGGGCATTCTCACCTCCGAAGCACGGTGTGATCCGGTTTTTCTTTCCGCACCGGACATTTCCTGCTAAACTTCATGCCCGCAGAAATGCCGACTAACAGCATGTTCACCTGTGGGCAGCGTATCTTATAATCATAAGTCTGACATTCCACTTTTTCTGATGCAAGTGAAACCCTTGAGGGCCGGCAGTGCAGGGTGACTTTCACCATCTCGGTTCGGCTATGGAGACACGAAATGATTGAGCGCTATACCCGACCCGAAATGGGCCGCATCTGGACTCTCGAAAATAAATACCGCAAGTGGCTGGACGTCGAACTAGCCGCATGTGAGGCTCTGTGCTCGCGAGGGCTGATTCCGCGTGAAGATTTCGAGCAGATCCGCAGCAAGGCCGGGTTCGATGTCGCTCGCATCGAGGAAATCGAGCGTGAAACGCAGCATGATGTCATTGCTTTTCTCACCAGTGTCGCCGAACATGTCGGTCCGTCCTCGCGCTTCATCCATGAAGGGATGACTTCGTCGGATGTCCTCGATACGTCGTTTGGACTTTTGCTGGTGGAAGCATCGGACATTCTGCTCGAAGACATGACCGCTTTGCTCGACGTACTCCGAAGAAGGGCCTTCGAGTTCAAGGACACGGTACAGATCGGCCGCTCTCACGGCGTTCATGCCGAGCCGATTACCTTCGGGCTCAAAATTGCCGTCTGGTATGCAGAGATGGAGCGGAACCGCGAGCGGCTCGAGCAGGCGCGCGAATCCATTCGGGTGGGCAAAATCTCCGGGGCCGTGGGCACCTTTGCCAATATCGCCCCCGAAATCGAACAGGCCGTATGCGACAGACTCGGCCTGAAGCCTGCGCCCGTGAGCACGCAGATCATTCAGCGCGACAGGCATGCCCACTTCTTCACCACGCTTGCGCTCATCGGCAGCTCCATAGAAAAGATCGCCACGGAGATCAGGTTGCTCCAACACACCGAAATCCGTGAGGTGGAAGAATTCTTCGCCGCCGGCCAGAAGGGCTCCTCCGCTATGCCGCACAAGCGCAATCCGATCGCATCCGAAAATTTGTCCGGGCTGGCGCGACTGCTCCGTGGGTATGCTATGAGCGCGATGGAAAATGTTCCTCTCTGGCACGAGCGCGACATAAGCCATTCGTCTGTAGAACGCGTAATCGGGCCGGACGCGACCATCCTGTTGGACTACATGCTAAACCGGCTGACGCGGGTCATGGACCGCCTGACCGTCTATGCCGGCAACATGAAGCACAACATGGATCTCAGCGGCCAGCTTTTCTTCTCCCAGCAGGTTATGCTGGCGCTTATTCAGACCGGCCTTACGCGGGAAGACGCCTACCGGCTCGTCCAGCGCAATGCAATGCAGGTATGGCAGGAGAAAGGGGATCTGAACGCGCAGCTGAAGAGCGATCCTGAAGTTTCGAGCAGGCTTGGGGCCGCGGAACTCGATGCCATATTCGACCTGCAGTACCATCTGAAATATGTAGACGTTATTTTTCAGCGGGTTTTCGGGGAAAACAGGCCAGCGTAACTTATCAGAAGCGCGGCTGAATGTTTTTCGCATTGTGAGAGCGGCTTCCAGTCCCGCAGACTGTTGATAAAGCCCCCAATCCGTCACCCCGACGAAAGTCGGGGGCCAGAAGTACTTGAAAAAACTGGATTCCTCACGCGGAACGCGTGATTTCGCCGGAATGACGAACACTGTATATTGGCCGACCGGGTGCCACTGGCGCGGTTTCCGATTATAATTGACGATGTCGTGTGCTGCGCCACACTCATTTCCGAAAACTGGTCTGGCAGCAATCCTTTCTTCAAAAGAGTCGATGTGAGCAAGCAAAAACCCGAACTTCTCGCCCCAGCGGGCAATATCGAATCGTTCTTCGCCGCCGTGGAAAATGGCGCCGATGCGGTCTACCTCGGCCTGAAAAAATTCAGCGCAAGGGCCACCGCGGCAAACTTCACCATCGAGGAACTGGCCACCCTCATCCCGTTTGCCCGAAAGCGCGGCGTGCGTATCTACACGGCCCTGAACAGCATTATCGCCGCCTCCGAAATGCCTGAACTGCTGGACACGCTCCATGCCCTGTCTTCGCTGAACCCCGATGCCCTTATAGTCCAGGATGCTGGCGTTTTCCTCCTCGCACAGCGCTATTTTCCGGGATTGCGCCTCCACGCGAGTACCCTCATGACCGCGCACAACCGGGCGGGGGTGGACGCGCTGGAACGGATGGGCGCAAAGCGGATAGTCCTTGCCCGCGAATTGGGCATGCAGGAACTGGAAAGCATCTCTGCCGGAACTCACGCAGAGCTGGAAGTTTTTATCCATGGGGCCCTCTGCTATTCGTATTCGGGGCTTTGCCTGACCAGCAGTTTTCGCGGCGGGCGCAGCGGATTGCGGGGGGAATGCGTCCAGCCATGCCGCCTGCGGTTTCGTCAGGGGAAAAAGGAAGGCTTTTTTCTCTCCTGCAACGATGCCTGCGCACTCCCTCTCATCCCGAAGCTGAAACAACTCCGCATCGCAGGTTTCAAGATCGAAGGAAGGATGAAACCGGCCGACTACATCAGCCTGGTCGTCGGTGCATACCGCCGGGTGCTCGATGCTGACGGCGCCCAGGCGGAACAGGATGCGATCGCGTCCGCCCGCGATCTGCTTTCGGGTGCCCCCTCGCGGCATCTGACCTCGGCTTACCTCGGGAAGGGGACGACATCGGAGATTCTCACCCCCCACCGTTCCGGGTCGAGCGGCATCTGGGCGGGCACGGTCAAATCAGTGCGCGGCGATCGCGCTCTTATCGATCTTCGGCACCGGTTGCGCATCGGAGACCGCATTCGGCCCGAGGCTTCCAAGGCGAAGGAGCAGGAGGCTTTTACCGTTTCGGCTCTTTTCGACTCCAGGGGGAACCCGATCGATTCCGCAGAACCCGGCCGGCAGGTTCTCCTGAGCTGCCCCAAAGAAGTTTCGCCCGCATCAAGGCTATTCAAAATAGGGTCCAAGTCCGAGCCGGCATCCGCCGTCTGGAAGCGCATCAGGCAGGAAGTCCCCGCCGGCAGCCGTTTCAAGATGAAATTCCCCGGAACTCGAAAGGTATATGACGATCTGGAGGCGGAACGCCGGGGCGAACCCAAGGACAGGGAAACGCTCATCCTCAAGCTCGGATCGGCAAACGACGTTGTCAAAGGCCTTCAGTCACAGGCCGCAATGGTATTTCTGACGGCAAGCCGTGCAAACCTCGAGCGCATAGCCCGTCAGCGTTTTTCCGCAGTTCAGATGAAAAAGCTCGGGCTTTCCCTGCCTCCGCTCATCTCCGAGGACAAGGACCTCGAGTACTACAGGGCTGCTATCGCCTGGTTTTTGAACAAAGGATTCGGAGTCTGGGAAGTCAATAACTGGGGCCATTTCGACCTTCTCCAAAAAGGGAAGGACCTGCGCCTTGTCGCCGGCGCCAGGCTGAATCTTCGCAACGATGCGGCCCTTGCCCAAGGTTCCGCTCTCGGGTGCGGGCGGATGGTGCTCTCACTCGAAATTACGCAGGAAGAGCTGAAAATGATCGGCGCGGGCCCGTTCGGCTTGAAAACCATCGTGACGCTGTACTGCCGGCCGCCTCTTTTCGTATCCAGGCTGCTTCCGGATTTGGCAGAGGAAAAGCCGTTTTTTACGGCCCGCAACGATGCCTATTATCTCAGGAAACAGGCCGGAAACGTATTCATTTACGCCGACCGGCCCGTCAACTGGTTCGATCAACTGGCTTTTCTGCGTTCCCAGGGATTCCGGAATTTCCTCATCGACGTAAGCGAAGCACCGGTCGGGAAGCGGCAAGAAACGCTTGAAACGATTCTAGGCGGCTTTGCGCTCTCCCGTGCCGCCGCCCCGTTCTCCCTTTTCAACTTCGACCGCAGACCCTGACGCTTTCAGCTTCTTCAGGGACTCTTCCACGAAAGCCGGAATGTCGCCCGGGTACCTGCTCGACACGAGATTTCCATCCACGACGACTTCTTTGTCGATGTACTCCGCTCCCGCATTCCTGACGTCTACTCGCAGAGATTTCCAGGCGGTCAGCTTGCGTCCTTTTAACACCTCGGCAGTGATAAGGAGCTGCGGGCCATGGCAGATCGCAAGAACGGGCTTGCCGGTCTGCATGAACTCCTTCACGAACCGAACGGGTTCTTCAAAAGCCCTCAGGTTATCCGGTGAGTATCCTCCGGGAATGAGCAGGGCCGTGAAATCGCCAACCCTGGCGTCTTTTACGTCCATGTCGATCTGCACGGGCGTTTGCTCTTTTTTCCCTTCCACGGCCTCGCCCTTCTTGAGGCCGAAGTGAACCAGGTCAAAA
>JAEZXS010000322.1 GCA_023442755.1 Pseudomonadota bacterium
CTTCTGGACAGGTCGATCGATTTTGCTGTCCACAGCATGAAAGATGTCCCCGCCGTTCTGCCTCCCGGGCTGGAAATAGGGGCCGTCCCCGAGCGCGAAGACCCCCGCGACGTTCTCATCATGCACAGCGGCCAAGACCTGTCCGACCTTGCCCCCGGCGCGGCAATAGGCACCAGCAGTTTGCGGCGCTCGGCCCAGATTCTCAGGTTGCGTCCGGATTTCCGAATCCTGACGCTTCGCGGCAATCTCGACACGCGTATACGTAAGCTCAAAGACCGGCAATACGATGCAATAATCCTCGCCGCCGCCGGACTCCGGCGTATGGGCTGGCAAGACCGGATCACCATGTACCTCGATCCCGTCGAGTTCATCCCCGCCATAGGCCAGGGCGCTCTCGGAATCGAGGTGCGCTCCGACGACGAACGGATGCGTAGAATCCTCAAACCCCTGAATCATCCCAATACAGCCTTGGCGGTCCAGGCCGAGCGCACTCTCCTCAAAGAACTCGAAGGAGGATGCCAGGTTCCCATCGGCGGCCATGCCCGGATAGTCGGCAACGATATCGAGCTTTCGGGGCTGGTTGCATCTCTGGACGGCCGGGAGGTTTTCCGCTCGGTTCGTACGGCGCCCTGTCCGAATGCCGTCGAACTTGGAAACCGCGTTGCCGAAGAACTCCTTGCGTCCGGTGCGAAGCGTATTCTGGATGAAGTCTATAAGAATGCTGCCGGCCTTCCCGGCGTGAATCAGCGAACATGAGCGCCGTTCCGGCGTTCGGGACGGTCCCGGGCGCTTCGGTCCGGTCTTTTGCATAACCCCAGCTTTCAAGAGTGGTGCGGTGAAAAAGGGTAAAGTATATCTCGTAGGTGCCGGCCCCGGCGATCCCGGGCTCCTCACTGTCCGCGGAAAAGAAGTTCTCGAAAGGGCCGAAGTCGTCGTATTCGACTACCTGGCAAATGAGGAGTTCCTGAAATATGCCCCTCCCGATGCGGAGCGGATCTACGTCGGCAAGAAAGGCGGCGACCACACTCTGAGCCAGGACGGGATAAACGCCCTGCTCGTTGAAAAGGGCAGCGAGCATACGGTTGTCCGGCTCAAGGGAGGCGATCCCTTTGTCTTCGGCAGAGGCGGAGAAGAAGCCCAGGTGCTCGTCGCGCACGGAATTCCCTTCGAGGTCGTACCCGGAATTTCCGCAGCAGTCGCCGTTCCGGCTTACGCCGGCATTCCCCTGTCCCACCGCGATCTGACCGCGAGCATTGGGTTCGTAACCGGGCACGAAAGGGCGGACAAGGAAGAGTCCCCGTCCAAGATTGCCTGGGACAAACTTGCAACAGGAGTTGGAACGCTCGTTTTTTTCATGGGCGTCAAGAACCTGCCTGAAATATGCAGAAACCTCATCGATAACGGAAGGCCGCCCCATACTCCGGTCGCCCTTATCAGGTGGGGGACTACCCCCAGCCAACAGACGGTCACGGGAACACTTGCGGATATCGTCCGGAAGGTGCAGGAAGCCAATCTCAAGCCCCCCGCCCTTATTGTCGTGGGTGAGGTCGTGGAGTGCCGCAGCGAGCTGAACTGGTTTGAACGCCGTCCGCTTTTCGGACGAAAAATCGTCATCACGCGGGCTCGGGAACAGGCAAGCGACTTCAAGGCAGCCCTCGAAGAACTCGGGGCCACGTGCATCGAGTTTCCCACCATCTCGATCGCTCCCCCGCCCTCGTGGGCCCCGTTGGACTCTGCAGTACGCAACCTCTCCAGCTACGATTGGGTGATATTCACCAGTGTAAACGGGGTTCGCTTCTTTATGCAGCGCCTGATCGAGGCCGGGCTTGACGCCCGCGAACTCAAAGGCATCCGGCTTGCTGCAATCGGCCCCAAGACCGCCGAAGCACTTCAGGCTCTCATGCTCCGCCCCGACCTGGTGCCGGGCGAATACCGGGCGGAAGCCATCCTCGAAGCCCTTTCCGCCGAGAATCTGAAGGGAAAGCGATTCCTCATGCCCCGCGCCATGGTTGCACGCGAAATTCTGCCTGAAAAGCTTCAGGAACAGGGAGCGATTGTGGACGTGGTTCCCTCTTATCAGACGGTCCTCCCCGAAGGCAAACTGCCCGAGATCGCGGGAATGTTCGCCGACGGTCGGATCGACTGCATTACGTTCACGTCTTCCTCCACCGTCACCAACTTTTTCAGCCTCACGGAGAAAACCGACATTTCCCGGAAACTCGAAAAGGTCGCCATAGCCTCCATCGGCCCGATAACCGCGCAAACTGCGCAAAAGTTCGGCCTGAAGACTTCGATCATGCCCTCGGATTACACCATTCAGGCTTTGACCGAGTGTATCGTTTCCCACTTCGCCAAAACGCGCTGAGCCTGGGCGAGACGAACGAAGCACCGCCATGACCGAAAAGATCTCCATTCAGCCTCTCCCGGTGACGGAGGAGCACCTGCCCACGAGGCGCATAGTCCAGCCCAGGGGCGAACTGGCGCTCATCGAGCACGCCGGGGAGTTCAAGACCCTCACCTATTTTTCAATCAGGAAAGGTGCAGGGTATTTCCGCGGCGCCCATTACCACAGAAAAAAGCTGGAGCATCTCTACATCATAGCCGGCAGGCTGCGACTCGTGTTTGTGGACCTGGATTCGGCAGAATCCTCGGATATCGAGGTTAAGGCGGGCAATAAAATCACCATCCATCCCGGATGCGCGCATCGGCTCGATGCGCTGGACGAAGCAGTTCATGTCCTCGAATATTTCGACATGATTCACGATCCCGCAGACGACTATCCCTTCCAGCCGCTTCTGCCCTGATTTCCGGAAGCCGGCCGACTCGCACCGCCGGCGTCTTCAGGGAACGCACTGCTTCCGTATCTTCTCTTCTTCCATCATCTCGAATGTGCCGTCATCTTTTCGAACGATCACCATATCGCGTCCCGACCGATCGGTGACCCGGATGGCGCCCATGCAGATTTCGGGGATCTTTTTCTTGTTTGCTCTCTTTATATAGGTCAGATACCAGACTGCCGCGAAGGCCATTATGAAGACCCCGGGAAGCAAATAGAAGTATATGTCCATTATGAATTTTCTCCTGCAGCGCCCTTGCGTGAAGACAGACCTGGAAGGCGCTCCGATTGAATTCGGCCTGATCTTTATCTAAACATGTCCTCACCATTCCACAACTTCGGCACCGGAACAAGAGATTTTTTCCCAATCCGACTCGGCTGAAATTCCGGCTGCAAGAGCATTCATTAAAAATTGCGAATGAGGATTTTCGAGGAATTGCTCCTGAGTTCTAAATTCTGTTGAGCAATAAGGCCGATAGGAGTATCTTAGCGCAATTACCTTTACAACCCATGGAAAAACATGTCGCGGAAAACCATCCCGTCCGGCCTTTCATGGCGGGCGTTATCGTGTTTTCAAGCGCCAGGCTGCCTAAGAGGTTCCAGGAGTATTTGATGTTTAGAATGTCTGTCGTCGTTTCCTTTCTTCTCATTTTTGCTCTATTTTACCCCACTGCGCCATCCCGGGCGTTCGAATGCGATACGATCGAAACATCGGCCGGTCCGCTCCAGATTTCTTTCATCGGACATGCCTCCCTTCATATGGTTTTCAACTGCAAGAACATCTATGTGGATCCGATCGAAGCCGTCGCCGATTTTTCCCCTCTGCCGAAGGCCGATATCATCCTCATCACCCACGATCACAAAGATCATTTCGACCTCAAGGCAATCGAGACCCTCCGGACGGATAAAACCCTCGTCGTTTTGACCGAAGCATGCGCTTTTCAGTACAAGGAAGGTATCATAATGCGTAACGAGGACGTCAAAATCGTACAGGGACTCAAGATCGAGGGCGTCCCGGCGTATAATATCGTCAACAAACGCAGTTCGGGGTTCCCCTACCACCTGAAGGGGATCGGGAACGGGTACATCCTGACTTTCGGAGACAAAAGGGTTTACGTTGCCGGTGATACGGAGAAGATTCCCGAAATGAAGGAACTGAGCGACATTGACATAGCATTTCTTCCGGTAAACCCTCCGTCCACGATGAGCATCGAGATGGCGATAGACGCGGTCAGGGTGATCAGGCCCAAAATCTTTTATCCTTACCATTACGACGGCGCCGACCTTTCCGAATTGCTCGATGCGCTCAAGAACCAGGCCGATACGGAGGTGCGGGTTCGCGAAATGCGGTGAGTACAGCCTTCTACCGCTCCATTCACCTGTGTGTTGCGTGTTGACCTCACGATGCAATTTTTCAAACTGATAATTCGGAATGCTTTCCGGCAAAGACTTCGAACCGTTCTGACCATATTGGGGATGGCCGTGGCGATTCTCGCCTTTTCTCTCCTGAATACGGTACTCGACGCCTGGTACATCGGTGTAAATTCCGCTTCCCCCAACCGTCTGGTATCGCGTAACGCCGTCTCTCTTATTTTCCCGCTTCCGCTGAGCTATCGCGCAAAAGCTCTTCAGATACCCGGGGTGACGCAGGTGGCGTATGCCAACTGGTTCGGGGGCGTCTATATCGACGAACATCATTTTTTCCCGCGTATGGCGGTCGGGCCTGAGAACTTTTTCGACCTCTTTCCGGAAATCCTTATCTCACGCGATGAACTGAAGGCCTTCTGGAGCCAGCGCAACGCCTGCATTGCAGGACGAAAACTCATTGATCAGTACGGATGGAAACTGGGTGACGTCATCACGCTCACGGGCAATATCTACCCGGGAGAATGGCAGTTTGTTCTGCGGGGAGTCTACCGGGGCGCCGCCAAGACTACAGATGAGACCCAGTTCTTTTTCAACTGGAATTATCTCGACGAAACGCTCAAAAAAACAACCCCGTCGCGTGCCGGCCAGGTGGGGTGGTATATTATCCAGATTCGGAACCCCTCTTATGCAGGGCAGATTTCCCAGGCGATAGACGGTCTTTTCAAGAGTTCCTGGGCCGAGACGCTCACGGAAACCGAAAAGGCGTTCCAGGCGGGATTCGTTTCCATGACGGAAGCCATCGTAATTGCCATACGAGTGGTTTCCTACGTTGTCATTTGCGTAATTCTGGTCATACTGGCAAACACCATGGCCATGACCTCCCGCGAACGCATGCCGGAGTACGCGATACTCAAAACGATGGGGTTCGGAAATCACTATCTCTGGATGCTGATTGCAGGCGAGTCGGTTTTTATATCCATGCTCGGAGGGCTGCTTGGCGCAGGTCTTTCTTTCCCTGCGGCAAGCATATTCTCGGCGAAGATGGGCTCCTTTCTGCCCGTTTTCAGCATACATTGGAAAACACTGCTTCTTTGCTGCCTGGTCAGCCTCGCCATCGGCATCATGTCCGCGCTGCTGCCGATCTGGAAGGCCGGCCGCGTGCGGATAGCGGAAGCTCTCCGCCATATCGGGTAATTCTGTTCCCGGCGGGTATCATCCGGGACGTCGAAAAATCGCAATCCAAAAGAGAGGGCGCAAACAATTGAATTTCGATCAGCCAGGTATCCACATCTTTGCCGGTTTCAAGGGTATCCGCCTTGAAGAGGAACTTAAAAACCTCATTGAAGAGATCCGGCCTGGCGGAATAGTTCTTTTCAGGCGGAACGTCGAGAGCCCTCAGCAGGTAAAAGACCTCGTTGCGGGTGCGCAGGAACTGGCCCGGGCAAAACTCGGCCGCCCGCTGCTCGTTGCAATAGACCAGGAAGGCGGCACCGTTCAGAGGCTCGCCCCCCATTTTACCCGTCTTCCTTCCGCCGATTCCCTTGCTTCGCAGGGAGCTTCCGCCATCACTCAATGGACGACAACCGCCGCAGCCGATCTAAAGGAAATCGGGGTACAGATAAACTTCGCACCTGTTCTCGATATTGTTCCCGAAATGCCCGATCACTTCATGTTCTCGCGATCCCTGGGCTCCGCACCGGAGACCGTTTCCAGACTTGGGAAGACCTGGATCGATGCCCTTCAGGATCACGGCATCTCCGCAACGGCCAAGCACTTCCCCGGACTCGGCCGCGCTGAGCTGGACCCTCACCACTTTTCTCCCGCGATTACCGAGGACAGCCCGGAGGAGTTCCGCCGGCATCTCATTCCGTTCCAGGCCGCGATCGATGCCGGAGTGCACTGCATCATGACTTCCCATGCAGTCTATCCGGCCATGGATCCCGGCAGACCCGCCACACTCTCGCGTATCATCAATCACACATGGCTGCGGGAGCGAATGGGATTCACCGGCGTGTTGTTCAGCGACGATCTCGACATGGCTGCGATTTGTGAGAATTACCCGCCGGAGACCGTCATAAGGAAGGGGTTTGAATGCAGCCTTGACTTCTTTCTGCTCTGCCAGAAAAGCGAGTCGATCGAACCCTTTTACCGCGAACTTACCGACAGGCTCCGCGACGACAGCGGACTGCGCGATGCTCACAGCCAATCGCTGAAGAGGATCGCCAAACTTTTCCGCATTCATTTCCCGGAGTAGAGAATGTCGTTGCTTTTGTGACGCATATTAAAGTTATTGACATTCGGCTTTTGTTTTTCTAGAGCAGTTAGAGAGTTCCCGGAAGACCTGTTTTTCCCGCATCACCGTTTTTTTGTTTAAGTGAGCTGCCCGAATTCGCCGATCTATCGTTTGATTGGCGCGTATTGTTTTTGAGTTCCAAAATCCACTTGCCGACCATGCCGGACGTCTGGTCCGAGTTCGGTCGGGCCGGCAATTTTTCGCAGGGGAATACAGATGAAGAAACAATCGGTTTTCATGTTCTTGCCGTTCCTGCTCTTTCTGCTCACTCTTCCGCTGCACGCAGCCTTTGGAGCACAGCCCGCTCAGGAAGCACCACAGGTTACATTCCCGGCCCCCGAATCTCAGCAGGTGCAAACCTACCTTGGACTCAAGACCGCAGAGCCCTTTACAATTTCCAAGGTGAACGGAAAGCTGGTCGTTGTCGAATTTTTCAGCGCGGTCTGCCCGCAGTGCCTTACCAATGCGCCCGTGGTCAATAAACTGTACAAGGCCATACAGGAAGACCCCGGCTTGAAGGGCGTCAAACTCATGGCCGTTGCTATCGGCAATGAAAAGCCGCAGGTGGAAGCCTATCGCAAAAACTTCAAAGTCGCCTATCCGATCTTTCTCGATGAGGCATTCGCCATATCCGCCGCCATGGATGGAGTGGAGACTCCCACGACGGTGGTGTTTTCCACTGCCAGCGGCAAGGTGCTCGCAAGTCACCATGGAGTCATCAAGGATTTCGACGGTTATCTCAAGAATCTGAAAGCCCTTTATAAGAATCAGTAGAATAAAACCATGCCCGAAAACGATAATAAAACCCGTCTGCTGAAAAGCCCCATTTTCAGCGATCTGCCACCGGACAGCCTCGAGGAACTCGCCCGTTCGGTGGAGAACATGACCGTGGGGCCGAAGCACACAATTTTCAGGGAAGGCGATCC
>JAEZXS010000406.1 GCA_023442755.1 Pseudomonadota bacterium
ACCTGATACAGGACCCGCCCCAGGTCGGCGAAAGACGGATTGTCGTTGAACGTCCCGCTCAGCTCGGAGCGGTGGTGGCCGCTTATCACGCGCCCAATCTGCGCAGTCCGGACAGCTATGTCCTCGAAGTGATACGGGCGATTCTCTCCGAGGGCAAGGCATCGCGGTTTTATGACCACATCGTCCGGGGCAGGGGACTCGTTCTCGAAGCAACGGTCGATTATACGCTGAATTCCCAGGACCCGAGCCTGTTCTATATCTCAGCCTCCTACCTGCCGGACAAGAAATCGGCTGATGTGGAAAGCGCTTTCTACGAGGAACTGGAACAGCTCAAAGCCACCCCGGTAGACCCCCGGGAACTCGAAAAGGCGAAAAACCAGTTGGAGGCGAACTTTGTTTTCGATCAGGATTCCCTTTTCTCCCTGGCGCAAAACCTGGCCGAATACGAAATAGCCCTGGACTGGCGCGCCATCGGCAACTATGTGCCTTCGATCCGGAGCGTTACGCCGGACGACATTCAGCGTGTCGCGACAAAATATTTTACGCCCCAAAGCAGGACGGTGGGAACCCTGGTGCCGACTGGTCCTCCCGAACAGGCGCCGCCCGAAACCGGGGCCCGGGAGCGAGCGATTCGCTAGGCGCGACTGCCTGCCGTATCGTGATGCGATCAGCTTCTATTTCTCTGCGGTTTACTTATTGCCGGATTCATGATGATGACAAATAAATGCGTATTGCACCGTCAACCAAGTACCTGCGTGTCGGCATTCGACCGTCGCCCCGGCGCAAGCCGGGGGCCGGATGCTGAAGGCCTGAAAAAACTCTGGATTCGGGCTTTCGCCGGAATGACGGGTAGCAGTCGTATGTTGAAGTCCGTGGACAAAATATTAGTGGTCCTTTTTGTCCTTCTTCTTTCATTCTTCGGCCAACCCCGCCCGTGCGGCGCGCTTCCCCCCGTGGAGCGAACAGTCCTGCAAAACGGACTCACGGTCCTGACGTTCCAGGACCCTTCGATCCCTGCCGTAACCCTGGAACTCCTGGTCGAGGCGGGCTCCTGGCGTGACCCGAAAGATCAGAAAGGCCTTGCCAACCTCACCGCGAAATCCGTCCTGCTCGGGACCGGCAGCTTTTCATTCGAACAGATCAACAACAGGCTCGATTTCCTTGGCGCCAGCCTGGACGCGACCTGCACGAAGGATTTCGCCACCTACAGCATGCAGATGCTTAAAAAGGACCTGGACAGCGGGGTCGGGCTTTTCATGGACCTCGTGACCAATGCCTCCTTTCCGGAATCCGAGGTGGCCAAGGAAAAAGACAACATCATCGGAAAGATACGCTCCATAGAAGAGGAGCCGCTCGAAGTTGCGCTCAGAGCTTTCGACAGGGCTCTGTACCTGAAAAGCCCTTATGCGGGAGCTATCGAAGGGACCGAGCAGTCCCTTGCCGGAATCGGGGCCGACTCCATGCGCGCGTTCTACAGCGCCTTCTACCGTCCGAACAACGCAGTCCTGGTGATTGGCGGGGACATTTCCGCAGAAGAGGTAAAAAGGCGCATTGTCCCCAGGTTGCTGCAGTGGCCTTCTGCTGAAATCCCGGCAATGCCGTTTGTGGTCGAATTTGCGAAGGGACCGCAGGCCGTAAAGATCGACAAGCCGGTATCGCAGGCCTGCATCGTCGTTGGAGGCCCTTGCGTCAAACGCTCGGACAAAGATTATTACGCCCTGTCGGTCATGAACAATATACTGGGGTCCGGCAGTCTCACGAGCCGTCTCATGGTGGAAATACGGATCAAAATGGGACTGGCCTATGCCGTGGAAAGCCTTGTTCTGGCGCGCAAGTATGCCGGGGCATTTCAGATTCTTATTCAGACCAAGAATCCTTCTGCGAAAGAAGCGGTTTCGCTCGCCCAGAAGGAAATGACGCGATTGCGGCAAGAACCCGTTTCCGAAGCTGAACTCGAAGGAGCCAAGAAGTTCCTGATCGGTAATTTCCCTCTGCGATACAGCAGCACTCAGCAGGATTACGCCAAGTTTCTCGCCCAGGTCGAATTCTACAACCTCGGTTCCGATTACCCGGAAAAGTATCCTTCCCTCATCCAGGCGGTTACGGCCCAGGATATTCTCAGGGTGGCCAGGGAATACCTCAAGCCCGAGAGCAGTATCATGACCGTTGTAGCCGATCTGGAGAAAGCACAAATGAAATAATCACACTCCGATTTTCATAAAAACGGTTGGCAGATATTGTAATCGGCGGTCCTGCTCTTATTTTTTCGTGTGTTCTTGCCTGTCGCGAACACTGGCGGGAATGCCCGGCAGTGTTTCTATCCGTGGGCGGGGTTGTTTGCTTTCTGTTATCTCCAGTCACTTTTCGATTTCTTTACGACTATAGATTCCAGGGTCTGATGATGGCTGAACTGGGTCGCCGGGATTTTCTCAAACTTTTCGGGTTGGCGGGTACGGGAGCAGCTTTGAGCGGTTGCACCGAGCCTACCCGATATCTGCTCCCATATGTTTCCGCCCCGGAAGACGTGCTCCCCGGGGAAAACTCCCTCTATACAACCACCTATGCAACGACCTGCCGCGAATGTCCGGCAGGCTGTGGAATGCTGGCCAGGAACCGTGACGGGCGCATCATAAAAGTCGAGGGAAATCAGCTCCATCCCGTCAGCGGCGGGGTACTTTGTATGCGGGGGCAGGCTTCGCTGCACGGACTCTATAATCCCGATCGATGTCCGGGGCCGATGGCCCGGAAACAGGACGGAACATTTGCGCCGATCGCCTGGGAAGAAGGGGAGGCGATCCTGGTATCCAGGCTGAGCGAGATCGTCAAGAGCGGCCGGGCGGACCGGGTGATTTTCATGACGGACCTTATCACAGGGTCCCTGGGCGATCTGGTCGGGCTTTGGCTGGCGTCCTTCGGACAAAAGCCGGACGCCCATATTACCTATGAGCCTTATGCGTACGAATCTTTGAGAACCGCCAACAAGATCGTCTTCGGCGCCGACGCCGTCGGGACCTGCAGGATAGACCAGGCCGACGTTCTCGTCTCGTTCAATGCCGGTTTTCTCGAAACCTGGATATCCAACCTGGAATTTGCGAGGCAGTACGCTTCGTTCCACCCGCTTGCCGGCGATAAAAAGAACAAGTTCATATTTGTCGGCCCCCGCCTTTCGATGACGGCCAACAATGCCGACCTGTGGATCCCCACCATTCCCGGAACCGAGTATGCGGTCGGGCTGGGAATGATGCGGGCGATCCTGGACGGTAACCTGGTTCCGGACATGGCATCGGACCGGCGCGCGGCGCTGGGGGCGATGACCGCCAACTGGACCGTCGAAAAGGCTGCCGCAACCGCCGGGTGCGATCCAAAGCTGATCCAGGCGGCGGCTTCGACTTTTGCCGGAGCGGCGCGCCCGCTTGCCATCGCCGAAGGGCTTTCCCAGACCGTCCCCCATGCGACGGAAACCGCGGTCGCCGCAAATATGCTCTGTACGATCAAGCCGGACAGCCTCAACGCCATCGACTTTGCCGCGCAATCCGCTTACACGCAGGCCGCCCGCGCGGAGAGGATAAAAGACCTCATCGGCCGCATGCACTCCGGGGAAGTGGACATGCTCCTCGTGTACGGGACGAATCCTGCTTTCACGCTGCCCCGGTCATGGAATTTCGCCGAAGCTATCAAAGCGGTTCCCACAGTGGTCAGCTTCTCGCCTGCCGTGGATGAGACCAGCCGGGCGGCGCACTTCATTCTGCCCGCAAGCACTTCCTTCGAATCCTGGGGGGATTATTCTCCCCGGCCGGGCGTTTACGGATTCCTGCAGCCGGTAATGGGGCCGGTGTTCGATACTAAGCCCCTCGGAGATATCCTGGTCTCCACTGGCAGAAAGGTCAGCGGGGATAACCGCCTGCCCTGGAAAGATTTCTATGAGGCCCAGCAGGCATACTGGACGCAGATATGGAAGAGCGCGGGGAAACCCGAGGGCGATTTCGACGCTTTCTGGCAGAAAATCGTGAAGCAGGGTGGATATTGGCCTGCCGTTTCCGCCGCGACTCCCGCAGTTCCCGTGCCGGCTCCCGTGTTTCAGTTTCCCGAGCCGGAACCCAAATCGGGGGACGGCCTGCCTCTCGTAATCTATCCTACGGTCCAGTTTTTCGACGGCCGGACGGCGAACCGGATGTGGATCCAGGAAATACCCGATCCCATGACCCAGGTGACCTGGGGAGGCTGGATAGAGATACACCCGGCAACAGCGGAGAAGCTCGGCATAAACAAAGCGGACTTGCTCAAGGTTTCCACCCCCTACGGCAGCATAGAAATCCCGGCGCTCCCGATCTACACCGTCCCGGAGGGAACGGCGGCAATACCGATCGGGCAGGGCCACACCGACTACGGCAGATTCGCAAACGAACTTCCGGCAAACCCCTTCGCCCTGCTCCCGCCCGATCCGGATCCCTCTTCTGGCGGGATTCAGCGCCCCGAACTCCGTGTCCGCCTGGAAAAAACCGGCCGTACCTTCGACATCGCCCACACGGACGGGAGCTTCTTCCAGCACGGGCGGGACATGGTCCGGACGATCAGCCTGGAGGAGCGCAACCGGGCGGCAGCGGCGGGTGAAAAGCCCCACATCGATTACCCTCTGCCGGCCGGCTATGATAAGACAAGGGACTTCTACCCGCCCCACGAACATAAAGACTACCGCTGGTGCATGGTGGTCGATCTCGACCGGTGCATCGGGTGCAGCGCATGTGTTGTAGGGTGTTATGCCGAAAACAACGTCGCGGTCGTCAAGCGGGACCAGGTGCTCAGAGGGCGCGAGATGTCCTGGATACGGGTCCAGCGATACTTCGAAGACGATCCGAAAGCGGCGCGGTGGCTCGTCATGATGTGCCAGCACTGCGACAATGCAACCTGCGAATACGTCTGCCCGGTTTATGCCCCGCACCATACCGTGGAGGGTTTGAATACCCAGATTTACAACCGCTGTTTCGGAACCCGGTTCTGCTCGCAAAACGATCCCTACAAGGTGCGGCGTTTCAACTGGTTTACTTTCACGCGCCCCGAGCCGCTCAAATGGCAATTGAATCCGGATGTCACCGTCAGGCAGAAGGGGGTGATGGAAAAGTGCTCCTTCTGCGTGCACCGCATCATAGACGCCAAGATGCGGGCGAGAGCGCAGGGCCGTAAGGCGCGGGACGGCGACTTTACGACGGCCTGCGCGCAGACTTGCCCCACCGGAGCACTGATCTTCGGAAGCCTTCTCGATCCCGAGAGCCGGGTGTCGAAGATGATAAACGACGTGCGTGCTTTCCAGGTGCTGGCCCACCTGAATACCAAGCCGGCCGTCATCTATCTCAAGAGAGTGACCCAGGAGGTCGGTGTTTAGGGAGTTCGTGCCGGAATCAGCCGGGTTCCCGCGAATATCGCAATCAGGGAAGGATGCAAAACGGAAATGGAAGCAATTTCCCCGCAAAATCTCACAACCTACACCGCCGTCGACGATCAGATCATCGGTGCGATGTGGTCTCCGCGAAAAATTTACTGGGTATGCGTGGCTGTGACTTTTTGCGGTGTTCTGGTCGGTGCGTTCAGCTGGGGATATCAGATTGCAACGGGACTGGGTGCCGCTAATATCCTTCACCCTCCGATGTGGGGGACGTACCTCACCAACTTCGTCTGGTGGGTCGGAATCGCCCATTCCGGAACGCTGATTTCGGCCATATTGTATCTTTTTCGTGCATCCTGGCGCACCAGCATCTCCCGGGCGGCCGAAGCCATGACGGTTTTCGCGGTCATGATAGCCGGGTTGTTCCCGCTCATCCACCTCGGGCGTGTCTGGATCGTGTACTGGATCCTGCCATATCCGAACCAGAGGAATATCTGGCCTAATTTCCAGTCGCCGCTCGTTTTCGACGTCATCGCGATATCGACGTACCTGACCGTCAGCACCCTCTTCTGGTACACGGGCATGGTGCCCGACCTGGCCACCATCCGGGACCGCACCACGGGGATCAAGAGCAGGATATACGGGGTCCTGTCCTGGGGGTGGAGAGGGTCTCACAAACACTGGCGGCATTACGGCACGGCCTACCTCCTGTTCGCCGCGCTTGCCACTCCTCTTGTCATTTCGGTCCACAGCGTCGTCTCCTGGGATTTCGCCCTGGCCATCGTCCCCGGCTGGCACAGCACGATATTCGCTCCCTACTTCGTTGCGGGCGCAATCCATTCGGGGCTGGCAATGGTGATCGTCCTGCTGATCCCGCTGCGCCGGATATACGGGTTCGAAAACCTGATCACCATCAAGGTGCTGGAAGAAATCGCCAAGACCATCATCCTGACCGGGCTCATCGTCGGCTACTCCTACCTGACCGAGCACTTTATGGCTTGGTACAGCGGCAATATCGCCGAGCAGGATCAATTCATGTGGCGGATGACCGGCTACTATGCCTGGGCGTTCTGGGTGATGGTGAGTTGCAATGCGGTGGTGCCGCTGGCCTTCTTTTTCAAAAAAATCAGGACCAGCATTCCGGCGCTTTTCGCGATCGGTGTCCTGGTGAATATCGGCATGTGGTTCGAGCGCTATGTGATCATCATAGCTTCCCAGGCCCGCGAATACGATCCATATTCCTGGGGAGTCTACAGGTATCCGAGCATCGTCGAGTTTGGAATTTTGATCGGCTCGTTGAGCTTGTTCTTTTTCCTGTTTCTCCTCTTTTCCAAGTTCTTGCCCACGATTTCCATTACGGAAGTCAAAGAGTCCATCCCCGTACCGGTAAGAAAGAAGTAGAGGGGCTGCAATGGCTGGCAAACTGGCTCTAGTCGGGATTTTCGAATATCTGAACGAGGTCGTTTCCGCCCTGGAGACGCTGAAGAAGGAAAAAGTTCGTATCGATACGGTTTACTCCCCCATGCAGCGCCACGAAATCCGCGAGGCGCTCGGGCTGCCCGCGTTGACCGTGGTGCGGTTCTTCACGCTGACGGGAGCCATTCTGGGGATTGCAACCGGCATCTTCCTTACCTGGTATACCACCGCTCAGTGGCATTTCATCGTGGGAGGAAAGCCCCCCATTCCCATATATCCGACGGTGATTCCCGCATTTGAGTTTTTTATACTGATATCGGTCTTTTTTAACCTGGCCGGCATGCTCATCATGAACCGGCTGCCCAAAACGCGCTTTCCAGCCCACTATGACAAAAGGTTCACCCAGGATCGGTTCGGCGTCCTCGTCTATTGCACCGGTCCGGACCGGGAAAAGGTGGCCGAAATCATGCGAAATTCCGGCGCCGAGGAGGTTCATCAGGTTGAAGAGTGACATCTTGCGCGAAATGGAGTCGGCTCGTCAGGCCGTGAACTGGCGCCTCCTGAAAACGGTCTTTTCCGCACTTTTCCTGGTCGGGGCGGTCGCATTCATAGTGGGAATCCAGGGGGAGGAAGCGCGCAGAGCATGGACGGCGTACCTGACCAACTACGTCTACTGGACCGGGCTTGCGTTCGGTCTTTTTCTTCTCGCCCCGATCCTGGTTACGACAAATGCGACCTGGGGAAGGCCGGTAAAACGTCTGGCCGAATCGGTTTCAGCATTCCTGCCGGTTACCTTCGCCCTATATTGGGTGCTCTTTTTCGGCAAGGAGCACCTTTTCTGGTGGGTCTTCGATCCCGAATCTCAGAAGGCTCCCTGGCTGAACGTCCCTTTCTTCTTTACGCGGGACAGTATCGGGTTGCTCGCCATGGCCGCATCCGCGCTGCTCTTCACCTACCACTCCGTTCAAAGCGACCTGGAACTTGCCCGCGGCGTCAATTCGGATGTGGATCGGCACACGCGCGTTCAGTCGACCACCGCGCCTATTTACATAATCTTGTATGCGGTCTTCCTCAGCATACTTTCCTTCGATCTTATCATGTCGCTGAGTCCGACCTGGTACAGTACCCTGTTCGGCGCCTATTTCTTCGTGGTGTCGTTCTATGCGGGGCTTGCCTGCCTGATCTTCCTGTCCGCATTAGCGGTCTGGAACATGGGGGTGGGAAAATACATCGAGGCCAAGCAGTTCCATGACATGGGCAAGCTGCTGTTTGCCTTCTGCGTCGTGAGCATGGATTTCTTCTACGTGCAGTTCCTGGTAATCTGGTACGGCAACCTGCCGGAAGAAACCCGCTACGTCATCACCCGGGTGATACTCGACCCCTGGGCGTTGCTCGCCTGGCTGGTGCTGCTCGTGGTCTTCGTTATCCCGTTCGTGACCCTGGTGATCCGCAGGATCAAGA
>JAEZXS010000009.1 GCA_023442755.1 Pseudomonadota bacterium
CTGCTGGCTGAGAAACCCGGTGCGGATCTTGTGTGAATCGACCCTGGCCTCGGCGCACAGAAGACGCATTGCGAGCTGCTCTTTGCTCATTTCCAGGGAGAAAATGCCGACGGGGACGCCGCTTTCCACTGCCGCATTCCTGGCGAGATTCAGCGCAAACGCGGTCTTCCCCATACTCGGCCGGGCTGCAAGGATAATGAGGTCGGATTTCTGCCATCCCGCCGTGAGTTTGTCGAGATCGCGGTAGTGGCTGGCGACTCCCGTAACGGCTTCCCGGTATTCCTGGAGCTTTTCGATTGTTTCGATGTTCTTCTTGATAATATCTTTGAGCGGAAAATAGGAATTCTTGAGCCGGCGTTCCGCCAGGGAAAAAATGGAGGCTTCGGCGGCATCGAGGACTTCCTCGACGCTCTTGCCCCCGCCATAGGTGAGGGCGAGGATTTCGTTGGCGCTCTGTATCAGGCGGCGCAGAACAGATTTTTCGGAGATTATCTTGGCATATGCCGCAACGTTGGCGGAAGAACCCACCGATCCGGTCAGCGAGGCGACATAGGACGCCCCGCCCACGGATTCCAGCTGTTTGCGTTCGGCAAGCAGGTCCGTGACGGTAATAAGGTCGACAGGCTCGTTTTCTTCGAACAAGTCCTGTATCACGCGGAAAATAAGTCGGTGGGAATCTTTGTAGAACTCATCGCCCCTCAACACTTCGAGGGCGGACGGCAGGCCGGAACTGTCCAGCATAATTCCCCCCAGCAGGGACTGTTCAGCCTCGATCTGCTGGGGGGGAATCTTCCGGAGTTCCGCTGATAGGTCCTCCATACACTTACTCTTCTTTTTCGATCACCAGGCGCACGTTTGCAGTAATCTGGGCGGCAACACGAACCGGCACGGTGAATTCGCCGAGCTGCTTTATGGGCTGTTCCATGAGGATAGCCTTCTTCGGCAGTTCGAAGCCCTGTTCTTCCAGTGCCTTGTCGATGTCCACCGTGCTCACGGAGCCGTAGAGTTTCTCGTCTTCGGCAACTTTCCGCTTAAGCGTGATGGTGACGGCATTGAGCTTTTCGGCGAGGGAGCGCATTTCCTGGAGCATATTTTCCCGTTTCTGGGCGAGAAGGCGTTTCTTGTGCTCCAGTTCGCGCACGTTCTTTCCGGTAGCTTCCATGGCCAGGCCCTGGGGAAGGAGATAGTTGCGGGCATAACCCGGTGCGACGTTTACCAGATCGCCGATCTGGCCCATGGAATCGATATTTTCGGTCAATATAACTTTCATTGTCATCTCCTGTGACGGATGCAGGATACAATAAATGAGAGAGCGGAATCAAGCCGCCATTGCCGGGAGTTTCAAAAGGGGGCGGCGGCTCCGTGACGCTCTGTGCGAATCCTGTTTCAGACCGGTTTTTTTACCGTTCTCCTGAAGTCGAACCACATATCGAACAGGCCGAGGACCGCCGTTCCCAGGGAGGCGAACTGCTGCAGGAGCAGAACGCAGTAGATAAAAACTCTCATGAGAAACGGAACATGCCACCTGTTCATGTAAAAAGCAGCGATCGAAAGACCTTGCAGCAAATATATGCATCCAGTCACCACGAGCAGGTTCAGTGCGGTGACGGTCAGCCCCTCCCATTTCACCAGGAGCATCAGGCCTCCGGCGATCACGACCCAGACGAGCGGTTCCGGAGCTTTCCAGAGCGTCCAATCTTCGAACAGACAGCTTTGAAGCGCCATCCTTCGGCAATACCGGCGCACGATCAGCATGTTCAGCCACGCAATCAGCACGCTGCTGGCAATGGTAATCCCCGGCATGAGCCGGACCATGAGCGGAACAGCGGCCGTGAGGGACTTTTCCAGTGCCTGGGAGTCTGCCGACTGGGCGCCGAATTCCTTCAAAGCGCTCGATACAGAACTTTGGAGGTCCTGCTCCAGCAGGGCAACCAGTTCCCCGTGTGTCTGAAAATAGGCGGCGGCAAGCATAACGGCGGCCATTCCGATGAGCACGAGGCCCGACATGCCGATTACCTTGTCCGTACGCCACTGCCTTCTGACGCCGTATCCCATCATGAGCCCCATTGCCAGGAGCCCAAAAAGATAGGGGATGCTCGGGGCCAGCCCCAGCCAAAGCATGATGAGCGCTCCGGCCAGGCCGGCTCCCGCGGGCACCAGCCAGCCGATGGGGGTGCCGCAACGTATAAAGGCCAACACTGTGGGAAGCGGGGTCAGGATCCCCACGAGAAAGCCAGCGAGCGGAATGAATACGATCGAGAGAAAAAGGCTAAGGGTGAGCACAATCTGGAAAAAGAGCTCTTTCCCGAAGCTGCAACCCGGTAGATGTTCCCCCGTCGAATTCATTGGACTCTGGTATCAACCCTCGGTTTTAGAGGGTATGAACGGTAGTGAACGGCAAAAGGGCGATCTGGCGGGCCCTCTTGATGGCCAGAGTCAACTCGCGCTGATGCTTGGCGCAGTTGCCCGAGATTCTCCTCGGTACGATCTTGCCGCGTTCGGTCACGAAATAACGCAGGGTTTTGGAATCTTTGTAATCGATCCGCAACTCGGCATCCACGCAGAAACGGCAGATTTTGCGCCGCGCAAATGTGCGTCTTTTACGCCTGACAGCCATATTATTCTCTCGCTTTCATATTAGCAGTGTGATCTGGTTATTCTTCTTCACCGGATTCAGTCTCGAAGTCTTCCGGCATCTCTTCCTCTTCCTCTCCGAGGGCGGCGGCAGGTGCGCCTTCATCCTCTTCGGGAGCGGGGACAGCCTGGGCCGCTGCAAGCCGTGCTTTTTCCTTCTCCGGGTCGAAGCGGTCTTCGAGTTTGACGGTGATGAATTTGAGGACACGCTCATCGATGCGAAGATTGCGCTCCAGTTCGGCTACCATGTCCGGGCCGCCGGAGTACTCCATCAGGACGTATAAACCGCGGGAGCGTTTCCGGATGGGATAGGCAAGCTTGCGCTTTCCCCAGGGGGTATAGACCAGCACTTCTCCCCCATTGGCTGTGACGATGGATTGAACTTTGCTGTCGATGGCCGCGTTTGTCTCGTCAGGCAGGTCGGGATCGACGATAAAAAAGGTCTCGTACTTACGCATTTGATCTCCTCTCGGGTATGCAGCCCCTTCCATAAAGGGAGCAAGGAGTAGTGGATTAGAAAAGAGATAGCTAACACATCGGGTCTATCGCGGTCAAGTGGCTAATTGGTGTTTTTGTCGAGGATCGGCCGTTCTGCGGCCCCGGGGGGGATGCTTGCCGGGCATTATAGCGGAAACGCAGGGGAATTACATCATCCGGCGCAAAAAAATGGGTCCATTAATGTGCCGAAAGGGTATATAATCTCCTCCTGCAAAAAGTTCCTGATTTCAGGACGGTTTAAGGGTTGAGCGATCTCCGGTGTGGTTCGGCCGGGCGCGGGGGCGCTGTTGAGCCGGAACTGCACCAGACGTGCACTCATAGGGAGATGTCTGCAAGAGAAACGCTCATTTTGGTTACTACGCTGTTATTGCTCCCAACCCTGAAGGAGGCCTCAGCCTGATGAAGATAGGGTGTCCGAAAGAAATCAAAAATCATGAATTCCGTATAGGCATGATCCCCGCGGCCGTAAAAGCCTACGTCAACAACGGCCATGAGGTTTGTGTCGAGAAGGGCGCCGGGCTCGGGTCCGGAATTCCCGACGAAGAGTATGTGGCCGCCGGCGCGCGTGTCTGCCCCACCGCGGAGGAAGTCTGGAAAAGCGCCGAGATGATCGTCAAAGTCAAGGAGCCTCTTCCTTCGGAATACGATTTGATGCAGCCGGGGCAGCTTATCTACACGTATTTTCATTTCGCTGCAGACGAGGAACTTACCCGGGCCTGCATGAAAAGGGAAGTGACTGCGCTTGCCTATGAAACGGTGCAGAAGCCGGACGGCTCGCTGCCGCTGCTGAAGCCGATGAGCGAGGTGGCCGGGAGAATGGCCCCGCTGATGGGTTCGTTCTACCTCAGCAGTTTGCACGGAGGGCGGGGATTCCTGCCCACGGGCGTGCCGGGAGTCGCTCCGGCCAACGTCGTGATCATCGGCGGGGGGACCGTGGGAAGCAACGCCGCCAAGGTTGCGGCCGGCCTCGGCGCGCGAGTCAGCCTGTTGGATATCAACCTGGATACACTCGAATATCTGGGCAACGTGATGCCCGCCAACGTGTCTCCGATCTACAATGACCCCTACACGCTGGAAAAAGCTCTCAGGGAAGCCGACCTCGTGGTTGGAAGCGTCCTCATTCCGGGGGCCAAGGCGCCGAAGATAGTGAAGCGCGAGCATCTCAAGATCATGAAGCAGGGCGCTGTTTTCGTCGACGTTGCGATCGACCAGGGCGGATGTTCCGAAACATCGCGTCCCACCACCCACAGCGACCCGATATTCGTTGTGGATGGCGTCGTCCACTATTGCGTGACCAATAAGCCCGGCGCTTATGCGCGCACGTCGACCTTCGCCCTGAACAACCGCACGACGAATTACGGCCTGAAGCTGGCCGGCCAGGGACTGAGGGAGGCATGCTGCAACGACTCGGCCCTGATGAAGGGGCTGAA
>JAEZXS010000111.1 GCA_023442755.1 Pseudomonadota bacterium
GGAAAGGGTCGATCCTTCTTCGACGTCTTTTTTGACCTGTCGAATAACCCTTTTGAAATTGAGATTGCTTTGTTGTTCCTGGAGAATGTCCAGGCACTGGACCAGGGGAAGCCCTGCATCGATCATCGTGGCAAACTGCCGGACAAAGATCACGACGTCCTTGTCCTTCACCTTACTGGAAAGCGCCGGAAAGTACTCGGAAATATCCTTGGGCTTCTGCCGGATATTCTTTACGTTTATCCCTTTGCGGACCACCATTTGCCGGGCGAGGGAAACATTGTCGGCCTCCATTTCGCCCTTCTGTTTTTTCCCGGCGCGATCCGTACCCGTCCAGATGTAAACCGCCATTACCTGCTCCTGAACAATGTCAATAATGCCTATGGGCCAGGGGACAACGTCTGACCAAGTTGCAAGATTCAGTCCAGCAGGGGGGCTCGACCGCTATTTTGTTTTCGTTCGTCAGGGCAGGCGGATTAGTCTTTGGCCGAGGAGCGTATTACTTCCTCAATGGAGGTGATTCCCAGCTTGAGCTTGTTGATGCCGCTTCGACGCAGCGTGAGCATGCCCAGGCGGATGGATTCCTTCTTGATCTCCGCTGCGGATGCGCCCATGAGGACCAGTTCGCGTATCTGCTCGTGCATCGGCATGACTTCGTAGAGCGCGATTCGGCCGCGGTATCCCGTGTCGTTGCAAACGGGGCAGCCTTTTCCGAGGCGGCACTCGAACGTGCCCAGTTCGTCTTCCTGGACCCCGAGATCGAGCAGGGTTTCGGGCGGGACTTCCTCGACGACGGCGCACTCGCTGCATACGCGGCGGACGAGCCTCTGGGCGAGTACCAGGTTCACCGCGGAGGATACGAGAAAGCCTTCGACGCCCATGTTGAGAAGGCGGTTGATGGTGCTCGGGGCATCGTTGGTATGGAGGGTGCTCAGGACGAGGTGGCCGGTCAGGGCGGCTTTCACCGCGATTTCCGCCGTTTCGAAATCGCGCACCTCGCCGACCATGATGATGTCAGGGTCCTGACGCAGGAATGAGCGCAGTGCGGTGGCGAAAGTGAGGCCGATCGACTCGTGTATCTGCACCTGGTTTATACCGGTCAGGTTGTATTCGATGGGGTCCTCGGCGGTGGAGATATTGTGGCTCACCTTGTTGAGTTCAGACAGGGCGCTGTAGAGGGTCGTCGTCTTGCCGCTTCCCGTCGGCCCGGTTACCAGCACCATACCGAACGGCATATAGATGGCATCCCGGAAATGCTTGTACTGGCTTTCCTCGAAACCGAGTTTGGTCATATCGAGTTGCAGCCCCGACTTGTCGAGCAGACGCAAAACGACTTTTTCTCCAAACAGGGTCGGAAGGATGGACACGCGAAAGTCCATTTCGCGCCCCTTGGCCTTCAGCTTGATCCTGCCGTCCTGCGGAAGCCGCCGTTCGGCGATGTCGAGCCGGCTCATGATCTTGATGCGGGAGATCATGGCGTTTTTGAGTTGAAGAGGGGGGCGCATTATTTCGTAGAGTACGCCGTCGATGCGGAAACGTACGCGCAGGGTTTTCTCATAGGGTTCGATATGGACATCGCTTGCCTGCTTGCGAATGGCATCCATGAGGATGAGATTCACCAGTTTGACCACCGGCGCCTGCTCGGCCGCGTCTTCCAGCAGAGCTAGGTCCATTTCGTCGGTGGCGCCCTGAACGACGTCGACATCGATTTCTTCCTTGAGCAGACCGAGAACGTCGTCAAGCGATTCGGCTCCCGCATAGACCTGCGCGATCACCTTCTTGATCATGCTGTCCGACGCGACATGCACCTGGATGTTCTTGCGCGTGAGAAATCGCATGTCGTCGATGACGAAAAGATTTCCCGGGTCGGACATGGCCACGTTGAGAGTGTTGCCCATGAGGCCGAAAGGCACGGCCTGGTATTTCTGAGCGATATCGAGAGGGATGAGGCCGGTGATATCCTTCGAAATGGTGAGTTTGTACAGGTTTACCTGGGGGACATGGAACTGTTTGGCGATGAATTCGCACAGAACGTCTTCCGTGATCATTCCCAGCTTGATGAGAGCTGCGCCTATGCGTTCCCCGGTGTGGTGCTGTTCTTCAAGTGCCCGGTCCAGTTGCTCCGAGGTGAGCAGTGCGTGCTGGACCAGCAGTTCCCCTATCTTCTTTGCCACAAATATCACCTTTTTCGACGGCAGCGGACCGTCAATATCAGAAAATTCAGCCGACGAGGGTTGTCTCGGAAAAATTAGAATATTATTCTAATGAATCAGAAAAACCGAGTCACAATATTCTTATCGGTCCGCGAAGAAAAAAAATTAAAAATGCTTGACAGGTATCAATTCCCGGTTATTATTCGCTTCGTTTTCTCCAGCGGGAGACAAAATCATATCAGGATTGGAGGTGATTGTCATGGTTTGCGCAACGGTGAAGGCCGGTACGGAATGTGCCTTCATGACCAAAGCGGGCTGCGGATACAATGGTGGTACCTGCTTGCAGGTAGTCGAACAGTGCGAAGGCTGCCAGCGCAGCGTAGAATTTCCTGCCGGGAAGTATTGCAACAGCTACCCGAATCCTGCCATCAAGTGGAAGACCAGCGCCTGTAATTTTGCTACCCACATGAAAATCGAGCAGAAAGATCAGCAGAAAATCAATCCCCTCAAGGCTTCCAAGCGTAACAACAAAAAGAAGTAAGCCTTTCTTGCTGGTTCGTGAGAGCAGCCTCCGGGCTGATCGCATCAGGAGGTTCGCTCTCACCAGGCTCAGGCCGATGTCGCATCGGTCTTTTCCCTCGATATTCCTTCTTTTCCCATCGATCCATCTCCCCCCGGGCGGTTCTCCGTCCCGCGCCAAATCGGGCAGCCGGCATTGTGTGTTTTTATTTGACTTCTTGATTCCCGCTCGTTAATTGAATGGACGAAATCAGCACGCTATTAAGGCAGGCTCCTCGAAGGTTCTCCGCCGCAAGCCGTATCCAGAAAGGAAAGGCCATTTGTGGAAAAGACTCTGATTTTGACCGGAACACAGGCCGCAGCAGCGGCTGCGAAGTTATGCCGCGTACAGGTGGTGGCAGCATACCCGATTACGCCCCAGTCCAAGATCCCGGAAGTCCTCTCCAATTATGTGGAAAAAGGGGAATTGAAGGCTGAATTCGTGCGCGTCGAGAGCGAACACTCGGCGATGGGCGTCTGTATCGCCGCATCCATCGTCGGGGCAAGGGCATTTACGGCAACCGCCGCAAACGGCCTTGCTTACATGCACGAGCAGCTCCACTGGGCTGCCGGAGCGCGGCTGCCCATAGTCATGCCGGTTACCAACCGAGGAGTGGGGGCGCCCTGGACCATTCTGAACGACACCCAGGATACCATATCCCAGCGCGACACGGGTTGGATGCAGTTCTACTGCATGAACAACCAGGAAGTGTTCGATATGGTGATCCTCGCGTATAAAGCCGCCGAGCAGCTGCTGCTGCCCTGCATGGTCTGCTTCGATGGTTTCCGCCTCTCCCATACTACAATGCCGGTGACGATCCCGGACAGCGAGAAGGTGGATTCTTTCCTTCCCCCCTACGTTCCCTTTCATACGCTCGATCCGGAAAAGCCGATCGGTTTCAACCCCGTTGTCATGAGCACCCCGCTTCCCGACCCCGAGGGAGTGCTCAGCCCGAGCTACATGGGATTTCGCCTGCGCCTTCAGCAGGCCCACGAAGACGCTCTCCCCGTGAT
>JAEZXS010000165.1 GCA_023442755.1 Pseudomonadota bacterium
CTAATGTAATCCGTGAGACGAGCTCCCTCAGGCAACTGCGCAACGGTACGAGCCATTTTGTCCCTCCTCCAGAATTGAGTCCGGAGGAGAGAATACCACAAAAATAGATCTTAAGTGAACTGTATTGAGCTTAATCCTTTTCCAGATTGGCGAACCCGTGTTGCAACAACTCCTTTGCCTCCCGTTCCCGTTCAGCTTTCTTCCGTTCATACAACCGGACATGTGCCACAAAGGTCTTGAACCCGTCGATCAGGAGTGCGCCTATCTGTTCGATGGTGCGCGGTGGGATTTCCCGGTAAGCACGTCGGATTCTGCCTGAATCACCATCCTCATACTGTCCGATATTGGCGTCACTTATGGACCTGGACCTGCGGACAAGCTCGAAGGTGAACCCCCTGTCAGAGGCGAACCTGTGCGGGTTCTCGTCCATATAGATGTACATCCCGGCCACAACGCTGGCGCACTGCACAGGTGTGAAGTCCCGAAAGACCGTGAGCACCTCCTTCGCAGCGTTTACCTTGTGCTGGCTCATCGGTCTGCCGTGCTCGTAATCACTTACCGTACCCTCAGCATAGTCACGGATGATGCCGACCACCTTCTCAAGGCCGACCGTTATCTTCCCTGAGGTGTCACGCTCGATGAGCTTCTCCACACGCTCGACATAAGGCTTAATGTCGGTGAACATCCCCGGGCTCTGTACCGGATTTGCAATCAGGCAGGATGACCTTTACAACGTTTACGCACACTGGCACAAGATAGAAGTCCGAGGGCTAAACACGCCTTTTCCATTTTCCTCCCCGCATTATTTGCCTGCGGCACCACTCGCTTCAATCAGAAATTTTCCCTGCTGCTCAGAAAATAGACCGTACGAAGCAGCAATAGTGCCGTCATGAAGAACCCGGCAAGCCACGATCACTCAATGAAAAATTTTCATGCACTTCAGGTTTTTCGAAGAAAAATGCTCCCTACCTGAAAAGCCCGTAATCGATGCTGGCGGCGGCGACGGAAATACAACTTGGCGAAAAGGGAGGGGAAGGTCGTGAAAAAGCGCCATTCGATGGAAATGTTGGAAAGAGCGGAATATCTCTATTGCTGCCAGGGGCATCCACTCAAGGCTGTGGCGGAACTGACCGGAGTTTCGCTAGCGGCGCTCAAGCGGTGGAGTTCAAAATTCGGGTGGACCGAGAGTCGACAGGAGATCTGCAGGGCGCTCATAGAAATCCGGACGAATACCATCCTGCTGCGCCGGCAGATGCTCGAAAAAGCCCTCGAGTCGCAGAATGTAAAAGAAGCTATAGCAATCCTCACCATGGAGTCCCTTGCCTGGAAGGAGGAAAGGGGCGACATCGCGAGAGACTCACTCCCCATGCCGGGCGGCCCGTGTAAGATCGAAAACGACGAGGATGCCGCTGCCGCAATCGAACAGGCGTATCGCGCGAGGATAAAGCTGCTGGCCGCGGCTCCCGGCCGGATCGGCATTTCCGACATCAGAGGCCTGAAGGAAGCAATGGATTTGGCGGAGGTGATCAGGACAAGGGAGCAGCCCTATGAGGGCGGCGGACTTACGGACGAAGCCGCAAGCGAGATCAGGAGGAAGATCCTGGGCATCTGGGACCCGAACGAAAAGTCGGTGCTCAGGCGCGGGCATGGGGAGGGTAGCATGGGAACAGGGGCCAAGCCGACATTCTTTCGGCATCATAAGGATACCAAAACGGCTCGCTTCGATTCGATTTGGCCGTGTTTGGCATCATCCCGGTATCACTTCGGTATCATCACGGTATCGTCCGAAAAACGAGAAACGGCTCTGAGCCTCGGAACGCGGGTTTTGCTTTTTGCACTGGAAGGCCGCGAAGAAGAACCAACTGTAAAGAAATACGGAATAATTTCAGTATATGTGGGAGCGGCGTGCAGCCGCGACCATGGCAACCGGAGGGCACAAGTACGGCCGGGCCATGAATCCTTCCTCTCGCAAAGACGCGAATCCCGCGAAGCGCGGGAGCGAAGAAGAGCCTGGGGAAAACATGAGTTCATGCTGCCTGAAAAGTTTCTAAAGGATCGAGGCTGGAAGCCTCTCCCACAACAGTTAAGATTGCGAGGTGGTCACGACTGCTAAGTTGACGCTTATGCGCCGAGGCAGGAAGTGGTTAGGAGAAACCAGGCCTGGATCGACGGAGTTTTTCTTCGCGTCTTCGCGGCTTCGCGAGAGCCGAAATCCATTAGCCCTGACGAAGTGCCTGCATAACCAACCCAGGATGGAACGGCCATGATTTCCTTTTCGCCCCAATGCTTTGAGTTCTTCTTCGCGGCTTCCGGTTCCTTTTTCACCTTCGTGCGGGAGCAAAGACATCGCGGCTGGAAGCCTCTCCCACAACAGTTAAGATTGCGAGGTGGTCACGACTGCTAAAGTTGACGCTTATGCGCCGAGGCGGGAAGTGCTTAGGAGAAAGCAGGCCTGGATCGACGGAGTTTTTCTTCGCGTCTTCGCGGCTTCGCGAGAGCCGATATCCATTAGCCCTGACGAAGTGCCTGCACAACCAACCCAGGATGGACCGGCTATGATTTCCTTTTCGCCCCAATGCCTTGAGTTTTTCTTCGCGGCTTCCGGTTCCTTTTTCACCTTCGCGCGGGAACAAAGACATCGCGGCTGCAAGCCGCTCCCACGATCGTTCTTTTTCGCGTGCTTTCCTTCGCGCCTTCGCTCCCGCGATTCGCGGGATTCGGCGCGGGAGAAGATTCAATGAGCACCTTCGAAGACCAGGCATTTCGGCCTGAGGCGTTCCACGGCAACCTGCCTAAAGAAAATATTTTTTTCGCGGCTTCCGGTTCCTTTTCACCTTCGCGCGGGAACAAAGACATCGCGGCTGCAAGCCGCTCCCACAGAACATCCGCGCCCGATTCGCGGCTTTCGGGCCTTCCTTCGCGAGCTTACTCCCTTATGGCAACCGTGCGGTCAGGAACGTTTCTAAGTCCTTTCCGGGTGCAGCCAGTCATCGAGGCAGGTGGACAGCTTTGGGCTCCAGAAAAGCTTCCGGAAGTGGTAGCCGTAGATGGACATGGTCACTACGTCGCTGAAGGCGTCATGATATCGCGACATGCCCTTCTGGAGCATCTTCCAGTAGTAGCTTCTCGACCTGGGATCGGCTACTCCGAGATACCAGAGCGAGCGGACGAAGGTCAGAAGATCGCTGTTTTCGAGGTATGTCTTGGCCCGGGGGCGATAATGGCGCAGGAAGGCGAGCATCCGGTTATAGTACATTTCCGGGGAGTAGATGTTGTTCATCATCCACTTGTAGCCGGTTATTATCTTCTGTCTGTCCATCTTGGTGATGAAATTGAGGGTCCCGCTCACGTCCGTATTGTCGCCGGAGGTCTTAAAGAGCATCCGGCCTTCCTCTTCCAGCCTGGAGTAGAGACGGGTGCCGGGGATGGCGGTCAGAAGGCCGATCATGGCCGTCACGATGCCGTTTTTCTGGATGAAGTTGACCTGTCTCTGGAAGATGTCCGGCGGATCGTTGTCGAACCCGACGATGAACCCTCCCATTACGGCCAGGCCGTTATTGTGGATGATCGACACGGATTCGGACAGGTTGCGGCTCAGGTTCTGCGCCTTGCCGCATTCCTTGAGGCTCTCTTCGGAAGGCGTCTCCAGTCCGAGGAAGACCTTGTTGAAACCGGCCCGGACCATCAGGGTCATCAGCTCCGGGTCTTCCGCAAGGTTGACCGAAGCCTCGGTGAAGAAGTTCAGCCGCCTCTTCCGTCCTTTCTGCCAGTCGATTATCCTTCTGAGAAGTCCTTTGACCTTCTTCTTGTTCCCGATGAAGTTGTCGTCGACGATGAATACGGAGCCGCGCCAGCCCCGGCTGTAGAGGGCATCCAGTTCCGCGATCACCTGTTCCTCGCGCTTCATTCTCGGGACCCGGCCGTTCATGACGATGATGTCGCAGAATTCGCAGTTGAACGGGCATCCCCTGGAGTACTGGATGGACATCGCGACGTAATCGTTCATGTTGATGAGGTCCCACTGCGGAATGGGCGCGTTTTCGAGGGACGGATATCCGGTGGACTTGTAGAGCGGCCGGAGCGTTCCCAGTTCGATGTCGCGCGCCAGTTCGCGAACGACCGCTTCGCCTTCGCCCTGGACCACATGGTCGACGTCGGGGAATTCTTCCCGGTACGAATTGAAAAGAGGACCGCCTGCGACGGTTTTTACGCCGAGCATGCGACACCGGTTGACGACCTGCCTGGTGGAATCCTTCTGCGCGATCATCGCACTGATAAAGACGTAATCGGCCCAGAGCAGATCCTGATCCGGCAGTGTGGTGACGTTAAGGTCGACTATGCGTTTGCTCCATGAAGACGGGAGCATTGCAGCCACCGTGAGTGCGCCCAGCGGAGGAAAGGCGGCTTTGCGGCGAACTACCAGCAGCGCATGTCTGAAACTCCAAAAGGTTTCCGCTACTTTCGGATACACAAAGAGAATTTTCATCTATGGCCTGCCTGTGCTTGAAGGAATCGCCGAAACGATATGCGCACAATTTATAACTATGAAGATCCTGGGTCAATACCGGATTGGGAGTGTACCGGATGGGCAGATTCTGTACAGGAGCCGTTGTTTTTAGTGGACAACCGAGTCCATTTTGGTTACTTGCGTATGTGTTTTCAGCCTTTAATCAGGTGCAAAATCACTACCGGGAGGTATCGGAATAGATGGCCCTTGTTGTACAGAAATATGGCGGAACGTCGGTAGCCAACGCCGAACGGATCAATGCCGTTGCAAAGCGGGTGCTGGCCCGCAAAGAGAAAGGGGACCAGGTGGTCGTTGTCCTGTCCGCACGCGCGGGGGAAACCGACAGGCTGCTCTCTCTTGGCGCTGAAATGTGTTCATGCCCGGATCCCCGGGAAATGGACGTCCTCCTGTCCACCGGCGAGCAAACCACGATTGCGCTGTTTTGCATCGCGGTAAAGGCAATGGGGCAGGAAGCCGTCTCGATGACCGGGTACCAGGCTGGAATAATGACCGATGGTAATTTCGGACAGGCCCGAATCAACTGGATTCAGACTCAGCCCATCATCGAGAAGCTCTCCGAAGGCAAGGTCGTGGTAGTTGCCGGGTTCCAGGGCTATGATGACGACGGCAACATCACCACGCTGGGACGCGGGGGGTCGGATACCACCGCGGTTGCACTTGCCGCCGCGCTGAGCGCCGAAGTCTGCGAAATCTACACCGACGTCGAGGGCGTGTTCACCACGGACCCGAACGTTTGCTCCATAG
>JAEZXS010000192.1 GCA_023442755.1 Pseudomonadota bacterium
GCTGTAGTGTGTCCCGATTGTCTGATCGCGGCTGAAAGCCGCTCAGACTGTTGAAAAAGCCCCCAGTCCGTCACCCCGACGAAAGTTGGGGTCCAGAAGTGCTTGAAAGCACTAGATTCCGGCTTTCGCCGGAATGACGATCACTATGATTTTAGAGTTTGTCATCAACCTGCGCGGCTGCAAGCCGCTCCCACAAAATACCGGGAGCCTTCCCCAGTGCCGCATTTTGTAAATGCCTCGATAGAATCGATTCACCGGATGTCAAATTCCGCCTTCCCGGCGCAAGCCGGAATCCCAGTTTCTTTTTATGTGCTTATCCACATAGAGACTTTGGACCCGGCTTTCCGCCGGGGTGACGAATACATGTCGGAAATTCCTTTGATGCGCTGGATTTCGGACTTCGCCGGAATGACGTACAAGGCTTGCGCACAAGCACAGGTTCACAAAAGTCCACTAAGGCCTCTCGGGGTTGATACATTAGGAGCCTGTAATATATTTGTTTAATGGGGCTTTCAGCTGTTTTTCAGATCTTGAAGGCTGGAGCCGATTGAGCGGGAAAGGCAGCGAAAATTCGTTTCCTGTCTTAAGCATTCTCCAGGAATATTGAGTCATAACGGAGGCAATTTATAATAATGAAAATAAGATGGCTTCTTTTTTCAAGTTTTGCCTCACTGTTTGTAATTTTCGCAGTATTGTTGGTTGCGATTTATTTTACAATGGCAAGAATGCTGGGTACTAAGGAAATAAACATTCATGCTCATGAAGTAATCGAGAAGATAGATGCGCTTCATACGGATCTTCTCGATATGGTAACGGGAGAGATGGAATTTGCTTTTTCAGGTGAAGAGCCCTTCCTTGAACATTTGACACAGGATGCCAATGACATTCAAAAGGACGACCTGGCCGTCAAGCAGCTTACTTCAGATGATCCGGAACAACAAACAAAGATTAAGAAGTTCGAAGAGCAATACCGAGATTGGCTGCGAACGGAGGTGCAACCGCTTATAGCGCTTCGTCAGGCAGTGAACCGCGGTGCAGTGCCGTTTCAAGCGGTAGTCGATTTCATGAAGTCCGAAAAAGGCGTTCTGCAGGTGAACGCAATGCGTGACACTCTGTCGCAGATCGAACACGATGAATTAACGCTTCTGGAACACCACAGGGCTACCCTGGACCACTTCACCAATCTCAAGCGGCAGGTGGTAGTTTTTGGCGGGACTGCGGGGATTTTGCTCAGCTTGTTGATAGCGTTTCTAACGGCACGGAATCTCACGGACCCTATAGAGAAACTGGCCTCTTACGCCGGCCGTGTGAGCGCGGGAAACTATACCTCCAATCTGAAAATCGAACGCGGAGACGAGATTGGCGTTCTGGCTGTCGCTCTCCAGTCCATGGTGAGGAAACTGGCCGATCACATCGCCTTTCAGGCGAGGCAGGCAAAGCTCCTCGACCTTGCCCACGATGCTATCCTCGTGTGTGACATGGATTTCCGGATCACTTACTGGAATCAGGGCGCCGAGCGGACATACGGATGGAAATCCGGCGAGGCGGTGGGGCATTTAACCCACGAACTGCTCAAGACCAAATTCCCGATAGCCTTGGAAAAAATAACGTCCAAAGTCATCGGGAACGATGAGTGGCAGGGTGAACTGGTCCATTCCACTAAAAGTAATGTACGGATCGTGGTGGAGAGCCGTTGGGTGTTGCATCGAGCTTTCGATGGAACTCCCTTGGGATTTCTTCAAATAGACCGCGACATCACAGCTCGAAAGATCGCCGAATCGTCCGTGAGAAGATATGCCGAAAAGCTGGAGAAGAGCAATCAGGTTCTGTTGGATTTCGCGTTTGTGGCATCGCATGATCTTCAGGAGCCGTTGCGAAAAATCCGCACTTTTTCAAGCATGCTCACGGAAAATTACGGCAATGCTCTCGAGGCGACAGGCAAAGATTACCTCGACAGGATGAGTGGAGCCGCCGATCGCATGACCTTGCTCCTGAACTCGCTTCTTGCCTACTCGCGCGTTTCGACCAAGGCAAAACCTTTCGCTCAGGCAAATCTCTCCGAAATCATAAAGGAAGTGCTGTCGGACCTGGAAGTGCCGATCCATGAAACGAAAGCGAGCCTGGAGATAAAGGACCTGCCGACGATTGAGGCTGATGACAGCCAGATGAGACATCTTTTTCAAAACCTTATCGGAAATGCCTTAAAGTTCCATAAAGCCGGGGTGCCGCCATTCATAAAAATATACGGTAATCCGTGCCAGGACGAAACCTGCGAAATCGTCGTGGAGGATAATGGGATAGGATTCGATGAGGCATTCGCCGAGAAAATCTTTGCGCCTTTTCAACGACTGCATGGAAAAAGCAGTCCGTACAAGGGGTCGGGCATGGGGTTGGCCATTTGCCGGAAGATCGTGGAACGGCATCATGGGACGATCACGGCAACGAGCACCCCGGGGCAGGGCAGCACCTTCAGAATAAGCCTCCCTCTCAAACAATCCGAAGAGGAGTGCACTGATTTTGTATTATCTTGTGCGGCCTGACCCGGCCAGGCTTGCTTAAGGAAATTACTAGCGAAGAAGAACGAACTACAAAGAATTACAGGATAGTCCCGATATTTCCATCAAATTTCGTTGATCGCGGATTTCCCGCGGTTGGAAGCCGCCTGGTAAATGTCCACACGCAAAACAGAGATGACTGGGGCGCCTGTGCCGATCCGGTCCCTTTAGTCTTTTCCCTTGCGCAGGTGGTGCGGTTTTACTATCTTAAGCTTTGTGAGGGTGAGCGCCGAGCTTGCACCCGAAAAAAGTAAGTAAACAGTAAATGAGAAGGAAGTTCAGAGAATGCCTCAAGGTACGGTAAAGTGGTTCAACGATCAGAAGGGTTTTGGTTTTATCGCGGTTGAAGGCGGCGGAAAAGACGTCTTCGTTCACCACAGCGCAATCGAAGGCAGCGGTTTCAAGAGCCTGGCGGAAGGCGACCGGGTAAGTTTCGAAATCGAGCAGGGCGCCAAAGGACCAGCGGCGGTCAAGGTAAAGAAACTCTAGACTGATCATCGAATCAGGAGATCATCGGGGCCGGGACAAGATTTTCCGGCCCTTTTTCTTTGTTAGCGGCCCCAATACCACGGCCGCTAACCGCACAATTTCCAGGGGAGAACCGTTCATGGCAATGAAAGCGGAAATCAGGGACAGCAAGCTCTTCATCGAAATCGACCTCGAAGAACCCACGCCGTCTTCATCCGGCAAGACCCTCGTCGTTGCCAGCACGCACGGCAACATCGCGACGTCGGCCCAGGTGAACGGCAAGCCGGTTTCCATCGGGCTGAACGCCTACATCAAGCGCTGATCCCAACCGGTTAGGGAATTTCCCGCATCCTCCCCACCCCGGCGAAGCCTGCTGTGTTGAGGTAAGGCCGCGAAGAAACGCCAAGGCGCGAAGAAAGGCAGGAGCAAAGGCCTCATTCCCTTTGCGGGAGCGGGTTCCCGGCCGAAATGGGTTTTCGCCGGCCTGCGGAATTGGCTTTTTTTCAACGCGAAGGCGCGAAGCCGCGAAGAAGAACGCGAAACATCCTGCGACGGGTATTATGCCGGCATTCTGCGAGCCAGCTTTCGCTGGGTCCACGAAAGGCAAAGTCAAGGCGCGAAGAAAGGCAGGAGCAAAGGCCCCATTCCTTTTGCGGGAGCGGGTTCCCGGCCGAAATGGGTTTTGGCCGGCACTGCGGGATTGGCTTTTTTTCAACGCGAAGGCGCGAAGCCGCGAAGAAGAACGCGAAACATCCGGCGACCGGCATTCTGCCATTTGCGAGCCTGCTTTCGCCGGGTCTGCGAAGGGCAAAGTCAAGGCGCGAAGAAAGGCAGGAGCAAAGGCCCCATTCCTTACCGATCCAGCCACAAATCACCCAGCAATACTGCACCTCATGTACTATTGTGGGAGGGGCTCTCAGCCTCGATGTCAAAACATCCGGAAAGCCTGAACTTGTTCTTCCCCCGGCTTTTCTTTGCTCCGCTTTGCAATCCGCCCACGAATACTTTCCCTACCTGAAAAAGACATGTTGAAAGCTGGCGGCGGTGCCCGAAGTGCATCCGATGCATCAGTCGCAAAAGGGAGGAGAAGGCGGTGAAAAAGCGTCACACGACGGAAATGATGGAAAGAGCGGAGTATCTCCACTGCTGCCGGGGGTATTGTCTCAGGACGGTTGCGGAGTTGACCGGGGTTTCGTCAAGGGTGCTCAAACGCTGGAGCGTCAGATATGGGTGGGCCGGAAAGAGGGCGGAGTTCGGCCGGGCGCTGACCTCAATAAAATCGAATACCATCTTCCTGCGTCAAAAGCTTCTCGAAAAAAGCCTGGAAGAGCTGGACGCCGGGCAAGCCATTGCCGTCCTCGCCATGGAGTCGCGTGCGCGGAAGGAAGACGGGGAAGACAACGTGAGCGCGGCGCCGTTGCTTTCACCGGATACTCCGAGCAAAATCGAAAACGATCAGGATGCTGCCGCAGCACTCGAATCGGCATGTCGCGCTGCGGTGAAGCTCCTGGCCGCCGACCCCTCGCGGATGAACATATCCGCGGTCAGGGCATTGAAAGAAGCGATAGACCTGGCGGAGATGCTCAAGAACAGGGGACGACCCGAGAAGCGCGGCGGGCTTTCGGATGAAACGGCAAGGCAAATCAGGATGAAGATCCTGGGACTCGCCGAATGAATGCAAGCTGGAGAGCGGCAACTGGAATGGCGGAGTGGAATAGAAAATATCGCGGATCACCCCCGGTAGAGAACATGAGCGGTCTGGTGCCGTTTTGGTGCCATCCGGGTGCCGTCTGAAAAATGCGAAACGGCCCAGGGCCTGGATTCCCGGCCTCCCAGTTTGCATCCGACAAAAAAAATCGCGGCTGCACCGCCGCTCCCACAACGGGGCAACCGGTCTTCACATCGATTGCCTTGGCGGGCACGGTGGGGTCTGGGAGGAAACCCCTCCCTGGTTTATCGCGCCCTTTTTCGCGCCGCGAGAGAAAAAACCAACGATAACGAAATAATAAGAAAACAGGGTGTCCTATGATCCGCATCGGACGACGTCCCCATCCTGTCGGATTTTTCGCGTCTTTTCCCTGCATCGCGGGCTTCGCGAGAAAGAAAGGAATCGCGGCTGCAAGCCGCTCCCACAGGAGTGAATACTACCATTCCCTTTGACTTTTAAAAATATCGGAAAAACCGATGGATTTTTGCCCCGGAAAGTCGATTTTCGTTTTCAAGAATTTCCCAATTACTGTATGAATACGAGGTGATGCAAAAACGTCTTTTGCGGCGTTCGCATCTTTCGCGCTCCATGCCATTTCGGTTTCATGACGTTACAATATGTACGGGTCCGTTTATGCCCGGCCCCGGAAGTCCGGTAGAAGAAAAAGAACGGAGAAATAGCCTCTTGCTGACTGTGAGCGGTGTTTCAAAATACCTCGACAAAAAAGAACTCCTGAAAAACGTTACCTTCCACGTGCGGCCGGGCGACAGGATCGGCCTGATCGGCCCCAACGGCGCGGGAAAGTCCACGCTGTTCCATATCCTGCTCGGCGAAATCGAACCCGATTCCGGAAATGTCGGCAGGACGCGGAGCCTGCGCATCGGCTACCTTCCGCAGGACTCGATTCCGACCCCGGAAAAGACGGTTCTGTCCCGGGCGATGGACGTCCATGGGGAAGCAGAAGGGCTTCGAGGCGAGCTGGAGTCGCTGCAGCGCGAGCTGGGAACGGAGAAAGACTCGGAGACCCTGACCGACCTTGCTGCCCGGCACGCCAACGTGCTCGAGCGGATCGAACACCTCGTGGGCTACGATTTCGAATCGCGGGCGGCCAAGGTGCTCGAAGGGCTGGGATTCCGAACTGCCATGTTCGATACCCCGGTCGCTCAACTGAGCGGCGGATGGGTCATGCGCCTCGAACTGGCGAGGCTTCTTCTTTCCGAACCCGACCTGCTGCTCCTGGACGAACCGACGAACCACCTCGACCTCGAATCCTTGCTTTGGCTCGAAGAATACCTGCTGAACTGCCCCTCGGCCTTCATTCTCGTCTCGCACGACCGGGCCTTTCTCAACCGGATCGTTCAGCGCATTGTCGAAATCGACCAGGGCGACATCCAGGAGTTTTCCGGTAACTACGATTTCTACCTGGAAGAGAAGGCGAAGCGACAGGAAATCCAGCTGGCCACATACAAGAATCAGCAGGACCGGATCAGGCAGTTGGAGCGGTTCATAGAAAAGAACCGCTATGACAAAACGACGGCCTCGCGGGCCCAAAGCCGCATCAAGATGCTCGACAAGATGGAAAGGGTGGAAGCCCCCAGTTCGGCGGAAGCGGAGATAAACTTCACCTTCCCGCAGCCGGGCCGGGCCGGCAAA
>JAEZXS010000203.1 GCA_023442755.1 Pseudomonadota bacterium
TGCTCACCCTGGCCGCGCTGATGGAGGAGGACCCCTTCGTCAAGGTGATCATCATCTCCGGACAGGATGAAAAAGAAAACGCCCTGCTTGCCATCGGCCAGGGGGCCTACGATTTCTTCTGCAAACCGGTGGAGGTGGATGAGGTCAGCATCATGCTCAAGCGCGCTTTTCGCGTCTACGAGCTTGAGCGCGAACACCGGCGGTTGCAGTCACTCGAACCCGGGGATGCTTTCGAGGACCTGATAGGGGCCAGCCCGCAAATGCAGAAGGTATTTGCGGCGATCGAGAGGATCGCCTCGACCGAGGCGCCGGTGCTGATCATGGGGGAGAGCGGCACGGGAAAGGAGCTTGTCGCCAAGGCTCTTCACCGGAAAAGCCAGAAGAGGGCGGGGCCTTTTGTTGCGATAAACTGTGCCGCCATCCCGGAGACTCTGTTGGAGAGTGAGCTTTTCGGCTTTGAGAAGGGGGCGTTCACGGGCGCTCACACCCAGAGGAAAGGCCGAGTCGAACTTGCAGATAAAGGCACGCTCTTTCTCGATGAGATCGGAGACCTGGCCCTTGGCCTGCAGGTCAAACTGCTCCGGTTTCTGCAGGAGCACACGATCGAGCGCATAGGGGGAAGGAAGGAAATTCCCATTGATACCAGGGTCATCGCCGCCACGAATAGGGACCTGGACCAGGCAATCACCGACGGCCGTTTCCGGGAAGACCTGCTTTATCGCCTCGGGGTGGTAAAGGTACTGATCCCGCCGCTTAGGGAAAGAGAGGGAGATGTCGAGCTTCTGGCGATGAGCTTTCTTGGAAAGTATGCGACCGAAAACAGGAAGAAGATTCTTGGATTCACACCGGGTGCGCTCAGAGGGCTGAAAAATCACCGGTGGCCCGGAAACGTCCGGGAACTGGAAAACAGGATTATGCGGGCGGTCATCATGGCGAGGTCGTCAAAGGTGACCGGCGACGACCTGGAACTCTCGGACGATAACAAGGCAGCAAGGCCCACCCTGAAGGAAGCGCGCGATAAGACAGAGTGCGATCTTATAAAGCGGGTGATAAGGGAAAACAATTTCAATATGGCCAAGTCGGCGCAGGATCTTGGAATCAGCCGCCCGGCCCTGTATCATCTGGTGGAAAAATACGGGATCAGGAAACCGGAGTAGGGCACGCAGGCGCCTCTCCGATTTCCCGCCCGGTAGTGTCGATCAGTTCCCGTTGTTCCTGATTTTTGCCTTCCTTGCCTCGTCTTTGATTCTCTTTACATGACCGCGGCCCAGGCCCTTCACCTCACAGTCGAGGTCGAAAAAGCGCCTTATTTTGTCATCATCGAGAATACCGAAACAGTCCACCACGGCCATTGGTTTTCCGGCCATCTCTACGAGTTCTTCGGGGACAAGGCTGCGGTAGTGCCTGTGGCGCACGGCAAGAACGACGGCGTCGGCATTTTTCAGGGTGTCGGCTATGCTGCCCGCGATGCGCAGTTCCGTCAGTTTGTCCTGGTTCCGGAAGAGCCGTGCCAGAGAGCATCCCGGGGCGGGGTAGGAGTCCTGGCTTTCGAATTCCCACCAGTGCTTCACATACGGGTCATGTACGGAGATCTCGGCGCCCATTTCGGCCAGTTTTCGCACGAGCAGTTCTGAACCGCTGTAGCGGGTATCTCCGACGTCCTCCCGGTAGGAAACCCCAAGCACCGCGACTTTCGAGGCGGCCACTATCTTGCCCATGTTTCTCAGGGCATCGCGCACCAGGCGGGCAACGTGGAGCGCACGGGTGTCGTTTATATCTATGGCCTGCGGAGTCATTTTAAAAATATCGTCTTCAAATCCGAGGAGCGTCTGGTACGCCCAGATACCGAGACCGCCGTCCTTGGGCAGGCAGTACCCTCCTATGCCGGGACCCGGGAAGATTATGTTGGAGTGGGTGGGGCGCACCTTGATGGCGTTGATGACTTTTATGAGATCGATCCCGTTGCGTTCGGCAAAGACGCTCCACTCATGCAAAAAGGCCAGGATGGTGGCTCTATACGAGTTCTCGACGACCTTGCAGGTCTCGCTCTCGATCGGGCTGTCCAGGACTGTAAGCGGAAATTGTTCCACGTTCAAAACGCTGGACAGGAAGGTTTCGACCCTTTGGCGCGATTCTTCGTTCACGCCGCTGCATACACGCCAGAAGTCGCGTATGGAAGCGACGTAGTTCCTGCCGGGCATGACGCGTTCGAAGGAATGGGCAAGCACCGGTTCCGAATGTTCGAACCCGCGCTTTTCGAGCGCCTTCTTTATTATCGGGTAAGCAATGTACTGGGTGGTGCCGGGGGGCACCGTGGTTTCGATCAGAACGAGGCATTCGGGTTTTATCTTCTCCCCAACTATGCGCAGGCACTCCTCGAGGGCGGAGATTTCGGCGCGCCCCTGGCGCACGTTCCCAAGCTCCTCCTTGTGGTAATCGCACTGCACATCAACCACGACAACGTCGGCAAGCGAGAGCACGTCGTAAGTGAAGGTTGCTACCAACGTCTTCTTCTCGTTGACACAACGGTGGATCAGCGCCGGAACTTCGGGGTCTTCGGCTTCGACCGGAGGAATACCTTTATTAAGATAATGTATTTTCCAATAAGACCGTGTGGACGGCCGTTGCATGCCGATGACGAACTTGCTCGGTTTGCCGGTGGTGTTGTCCACGGAGTCTGCAATTACCCCCGCCATCACGGCGCCGACGAACCCAACTCCCATCACCACGACTATTTCACGGCCCATGAGTCGCTGTTCGGCAACGATCTTTTGGAGGCGCCTTAATTCTTCGTCGTATTCCGATTGAGTGCGGGGCAGCGGGAAGGCTTCGCCTGCGGGGCAGACTGAAATTGAGGCTTTGGGAGGGTTGTCCCGGTCTATTGGTGCGGATTGCGGATCGAACATCGATTGCTCCTGATTGAATTCAGTGGAAAAGCCCATGCAAATCGGCGCAACAGAAAATGCTTCCGGACCTGTGCCGGATTCAATTGCGGCACCGCTCATAAGGCAAACGTTAGCAAATTCGCGAACTTATGGAGTTAAACTCTACTGCTGGCCATTATTTCCCCTTTAGCATCCGGACAGCCATCTCACTTGCCCAGAACTCGGCATTTCTTTGTCCGGCTTTTTCCGCCCGAAGCATCAGACGGCAGTGGTTTTTCTGCCTCTCGACTACTTCCATTCTCAAGCCGGCAAGGTCCTGGGTTCTGACACAGCGATTGTCCCGGAGGGTTTCTCCGCTAATAAAGCCATTGCCGGCCTTGGCTGCTTTCAGCAGCATTTCCGCGGAGGAAAGATTTGCGCAGGCCACGTATCCAGGCTTGAGCATCGCCATTTCCGCCCCGGCCCGTGCAGCAAACAGGACAAGGAGGACGATGCAGGTGATCAAAACGATATGAACTGCTCTCATGTACATTCCCTTTACAGCCGGCACTGCCGTACCTGCCGGCAAATGTGAAATCCGGTTTTGACGAATTATACGGGAACTGATCTGCGGGAGCAAAAAGCAAATGTCCGCGGAACGGTTCGCCAGGTGAAGTTCCTGCCGGCGCACATTGGGGCAATCGGAGTTTATCAATTGATTTTATAGAGCTATTCAGAATTAGTTGGTAGCTGTTCTACCCTAATCATCCCCCCACAAATACCCTTCGCAGGGGGTATCTACTCTTTCTCGCGATTCATAGGCTAATATTTCGTGAATACTGCCTTTTACTCCAATTTGGGTAGAACGGATACTCTTTTATTCCCCTCTGAACCACCCCTTGCTATTTTCGCGAAAATGCGCCAAAAGGTAGCCGCATCGGCTACTGGGCGGCATTTGTTTCAAAGCAAAGGTTCTTTTGAGTTGCCACTGGTTTCCGAACGATACACACTGGCGAGAGTGGAGCAGGAATGGGCTTGGTTTTCCCTGGTATTTATGACAGCCGCGCAGCGGATCAATTTGGATTCGGCGAACCGAACACCTTCGAGTTCGATGAGGAAACCTTCAACAGGTTGTTGACCCTGGAACGCAGAAGGACTGAAAGGTCAAAGAGTCCCTTCATGCTGATGCTGCTCTCGCTGGATCAAATCCCGGCAGGGGAAAGGGGCAGGAATCAGCGCAAAAAGATCATGGCGGCGATTGCCGCTTCCATTCGGGATATGGATGCTGTCGGCTGGTACAGGACGGGAACTATCCTCGGCATCATTTTCACGGAAATCTGCGATTACCCGAAGGGCTCGAACTTCAATTGCATTGTTGACAGGGTCAAAGCGAACCTGGAAGTGTTTATGGATGTTACAACGGCTGAGAAAATAGAGTTGTCGGTCCATTTCTATCCCACCCGTACCGAACTGATCGAACCCAAACGCGCCCGAGTCGCCAATTCCAACGTGTTGCAACTCACTCGCTAGCCCTCAGTCCCGGACAACCTGCAAAGACCTCCGGAATGCCCGAATTCTGAGGGGTTCTGTTGTCGTATGCCGGTGAAGAAAGGCTGCGCCTTACTTATTCCTGCGCCAACGGCTGTTGGTAATGCCGTGTTTCTTTATCATGTAGTTGAGCTTTCGGGCGGTTACGCCGAGGCGCTGGGCCGCATCCTTCTGAATCCAACCGCTCTGTTCGAGAGCTTCCACCAGGAGGTCTTTTTCGCTCGCTTCCAGGTCCTTCAACGGTCTGGGCGCCGATTCGCTTTTCCTGCTCATTCCGGAAAGCGAGATGTTTTCCATGCGAATGACATTGCTTTCCTCCAGCAAAACCGCTCTTTCGATCGCGTTGGAAAGCTCCCTGATATTTCCCGGCCAGTGATGTTTTTTGAACAATTCGATCACTTCCGGAGCAAACCCGAGGAAATGCTTTTTCAGTTCCCGGCAGGTTTTCTGGAGAAGATAATTGGAAAGCGGCTCGATGCAGTCCCGCCGTTCTCTGAGAGGGGGCAGATGGATGCGTAGTACATTTATTCTGTAGTACAGATCCTCTCTGAACGTTCCCGCCTCGACGCTCGTTTCCAAATTTCTGTTGGTTGCCGCGATGATCCGAATATCCGTTCGAATCGTCTGGTTCCCGCCAACCCGCTCGAAGCGCTTCTCCTCGAGAACCCTCAGAAACTTTGCCTGCAGGGCAGGGGTGAGTTCTCCGATTTCATCCAGGAACACCGTCCCGCCGTTCGCCTGTTCGAGACGTCCCGGACGCGTCTTGGTGGCTCCCGTGAAAGCGCCCCTTTCGTGCCCGAACAGCTCGCTTTCCAGAAGCGTCTCCGGGATATTGGCGCAGTTGATCTTGATGAAAGGCTTTGCCCGGCGATGGCTGTTGAAGTGAACGGTTCCCGAGAGGATGCTCTTTCCGGTGCCGGTTTCGCCGGTCATGAGGATAGTCGCGTCGGAATCGGCTATTCGCTTCAGTGTGGATATGATTTTCCCCATAACGGGGGTTGCCGCGATTATTTTGTCAAAATCGTAGGTAATATCCTGTGTTCTTCTCAGGTAGTCGATCTCGTTTTTTAAAGACCGGTGCTCCCGAGCCTGTTCCACGGCATTTTTGATCCTGTGTGCGGAGTAGGGCTTGGCGATGTAATCGAAGGCTCCGGCGCGGATCGCCTGAACCACGGCATCCGTTCGTTCCGTCTCGCTCACTACGATGAGCGGCGTGTAGGGCAGCCTCTCCTTGAGCATCAGGATATTATTGACCTGATCCGATTCGATGCAGGCGATCACTACATCGAATCCCTCTTTCTCCAGCCGACTGTAGGCATCGAGCGGGGTCGGGCAGAATTCGAGCCTGTGAATGGCCAGTCCATCCGATGCCACCGCCTGCCATTGCCGATCCTGTTCAACTATTAGTATCCTGGAAATTCTCACACGGCATTCCCGTTTTCTGAAATAAAGACATCAGCCATTGTGGAGGCTTCGCGTATACCCCCTCCCGCTGAAACTCCCCGGTTTAGACAGCTCCCCCCGACAAAACCGTGAGTTCTACCTATTTTGCACTAAATACCTAATATATTGCAATTAGTTTCGTTATTTGGTAAACGTATACCACAAGGGAGGGGGAGAGCTGAAGAAGATTATTCATTATTGGTGTTAGTCCTCTATTTATCTCCTTTTCCCCATATTTAGCATCCTTAAGCTCGATCTGGCCCTATGAGCACAAGTTGGCCAACTTGCGGCCAAGCACGTTTTCGTCTGGATTCCTGCCTGCGGGAGCGGATTGCAAGATGGACGAGATAAATAGTTACAGGAATTACCGGATACTCATCCTTGATGACGATGAGGCATTCTGCCACATGCTGAAGGATGTGATTTCCTCCTGGGGCCTGCCTGTTGAAGGTTTCACCAACCCTGAGCCTGCACTGTCCCGGATAGAGGAAAAACAATGGGACGTCGTCCTTCTCGATGTGTTCATATCAAATATCTGCGGATTGGACCTTATCCCGGAAATCCAGAAAAGGTGCGCAGGCCTGAAGATCATCATCATTAGCGGGTTTGCGGATAAAGAAACTGCAATCCGGGCGCTGAAGCTGGGAGCGTTCGATTTTCTGGAAAAGCCCTTTCAGAGCGATCTGTTGTATCACACGATCCTGCGGGCTTTGAAAACGCTGGAAAACGAACGGGAATTCAACCGGCTGATCGTCGATCTGAAACAGAGCAAGGCCGAACTCCTCTCGCACAAGGATCGGCTCGAGAACTTGAATGCCCAGCTGCGGGATACGAACCGGGCGCTGTCGATTTTTGCCCAGAATATCGAGCACGAGCGTGAGGAAATCGAAAAGCGCATCGCCCTGAAGCTCAGAAACCTGATTATCCCGATAGTCGAAAAACTCCGGAAGGATAAGTCCCTGGCCCGGTACGAGAGCCAACTCGAGATGCTCGTTATGCAGGTCGAAGACTTGACTTCCGGGTTTGCGATGGATTCGCGAATAGCTGCCGCTCTCTCTTTTACCGAGCTGAGGATTGCCTCGCTGATCAAAAACGGGGTTACAACCGAAGAGATAGCCAGACAATTACACGTCTCGGCCAGTACGGTGCGGACGCACAGGAAAAATATCAGAAAGAAGCTGAAGATTAACAATGTACAGTACAGTCTGAGGAATTTCCTATGTTCCAAAACATAATCGTTCCAGGCCGGCTTTGCCCGGTTTGCATGCCGTTATAACAGGGCTCGCCGGACGCTCCCGGACTCGATCCGGGGCAGTGGTCCCGGTCCCTTCCTTTTTCACCTTTCGCTAATGCCCGAGAAGCTAATATGATTTCATGTTCCGGTTTGGCAAAAGAGGTCATCCGAAAGGAGATTCTCGCTCTTGAATGTTTGCTCGGCAGAATTGACTCTGACTTCGAAAAAGCAGTCTCCTGCCTGGCGGAAACCCGGGGAAAAGTTATCACCACAGGGCTCGGTAAGTCCGGGATCGTGGCGAGCAAAATATCCGCCACTTTCTCGAGTACCGGCACCCCGTCCATTTTTATTCACCCCGTCGAAGCAATGCACGGCGACCTCGGAATCATCCAGAGGGGAGATATCGGGTTGCTCTTGAGCAACAGCGGCGAGACTTCCGAGGTTCTTCAACTGCTCCAGATCTTCAAACGGCTCGGATTGAAGACGATCGGAATTGCCGGGCGCCCGCATTCGTCGCTTGCCAGGGATTGCGACATATTCCTCGACGCAAGCGTGGATGCCGAGGCCTGTCCTTTGAACCTGGCCCCGACAAGCAGCACTACGGTCGCGATGGTCCTGGGGGACGCATTGGCCGGCTGCCTGATTGCCACTAAAGGGTTTTCCCGTGAAGACTTCAGCAGGCTCCATCCCTGTGGAGCGCTCGGGCGGCGCCTTCTGCTGCGGGTAAAGGACGTCATGCACACGGGCGACAACCTGCCCGTGGTCCAGAGCGGGACGTCCATGCGGCAGGCGCTGGTCACTTTGACCGGCAAGGGAATGGGTGCCGTAATTGTTGTATCCCCGGAAGGGGAACTGCGAGGGATTTTTACGGATGGGGATCTGCGGCGGGCCGTCCAGACTCACGAAAATCTTCTCGAGCTGGAAATAGACAGCCTGATGACCCGGAATCCGGCCCTGACGCACCAGGACCGAATGGCTGCGGAAGCGCTGCACCTGATGGAAGACCGCCCGTCACAGATTTCGGTGCTTCCCGTCCTCGACTCCGGCAACAAAGTGGCCGGGATCATCCGGATACACGACCTGATTCAGGCGGGCCTGTGAGAGAACGGCGGCCCGTTTAATGGGCCGCCGAAGAACCTCCCTCTTTCCTGTAAAAATTCATCAGGAATTCAGTGTCCTTGGGAGAGAGATCGAATCGAGTCACGGCTTCGTTCACGAGCTTTTGAACCGGTTTGTCCGGGTGCTCGTTCAGTTGGACCGACATCCATTTGATTGCTTTGCGAATCGATTCGCCTTCAGGCATAACCGTTGCCATGTTTTTCCTCCAGTCTTGTATTTCTTATCATTATATGTAATTTCCGAATCTCTGAAAGAGAATTCCTCGCCCACGTGAAATCGCGTACCGTTTCACCATGCTACCAACATCCGGCGGACCGGACGGCGACGCCGGATTCTTCGAGATATTCGTGGATAGTCCTCGCCAGTTGCCATGCGCCGGGAGTATCGCCGTGCACGCAAAGGGTATGTGCATCGATCGGGATTTCATTGCCTTCGATACTGATGAGCTTTCCCGTAGTGACGAGTTTGAGGACGCGTTCGCGAACTATTTGCGGATCGTGTATGACGGCGCCCTGCATCCGGCGGGGAGCGAGTTGGCCGTCGCGGGTATAGGCGCGGTCCGGAAAGGCCTCCGGCGCCACTGTCAGACCCGCGGTACGGGCCATCGCCACCAGTCGCGACCCGGCAAGCGCGAAGAGGATGAGCCCGGGATCGAACGCTTTTAGCGCTTCTATTATCTCCCCGGCCGCCCGTTCGTCATGCGCCGCGAAGTTGTAGAGGGCGCCGTGCGGCTTTACGTGTTGGAGACGGAGGCCCGCCGCACGGGCGAATGCCTCCATCGCACCGATCTGGTAAAGGACCCAATTTTTTATTTCTCCCGGCAGGGTTTCCATATTGCGCCGGCCGAAGCCGGGAAGGTCCGGATAGGCCGGATGCGCTCCAACCGCGACCCCGTGCGAGCGGGCGAGTTCGACCGTCCGAGCGATCACCAAGGGATCGCCCGCATGAAACCCGCAGGCGATATTTGCCGAGGTGATATAGGGGATGATCTTTTCATCTTCGCCAAAGCGATAGACTCCGAAACTCTCTCCCATGTCGCAATTGATGTCTATTCGCACAATTCTCTCCATCATCTTCGAAGATTTCTGATGAGGAATTCTTTCTTCATGTAGGACTCGCGTGCCTCCCATAGGCTTACTTCCTCGAATCGGACCCGGTCTCCGGGGGCAGCCTGGGCCGCCAGAGGGAGGTCGGAGGAAATCACCACCGCTATTTTAAGATATCCGCCGGTGGTCTGGCAGTCCATGCCGAGAATGGTCGGCTGGCCGTTTCCGTGCACCTGCACGGCCCCGGGACATGTGCCGTCGGAAATAATATCTGCGCCGTATGGCAGTTCGAGCGGGGCGCCAAGAAGGGAGATACCCATCCTGTCGGTTTTCGGAGTCACCTCGTATTGCCGGGAAAAGAAAATCGCCCGGCCGCCGAGGGAAACGCGGTCGTCCTGCGGCCCGGGAATAACCCGGAGGACCGGTTCCGGCGAATAGGGAGGGATAAGGGCAAGCGGGGCGGGGGCTGTTCTTGCCGTCCCAACCGGCATTCCGACGGGGAGTGAATCCCCGGGGCGGAGAGCGCGCCCGTCGAGGCCGCCGAACCCGCCGCGCAGATACGTGGAGCGGCTGTCCATCACTGGTGGGACATCGAATCCGCCGGAGACTGAAAGGTAAGTCCGAAGACCCGTTCCCCCGGATGCAACCCGGAGGACATCGCCCTCCTTCACGGGGCGTGCCTGCCACATTTCAACAGGCGCTCCGTTCAAGCGGGAAAGGCGGAGAGCACCGGTAAGGGCGAAGTACCCCTGGAATTGAAACTCCAGTGCGAGACCTCCCAGGGTGCACTCGATCGAGGCCGCACCGTCATCATTCCCAACCAGCAGGTTTCCCACGCGCAGGGCCTGTGAGTCCATGGCCCCGGACCGCGGCACGCCGAAGCTCCGGCGGCCGAACCTGCCGCGGTCCTGAACCGTTGCAAGCGGCCCTGGTTCAATGATCCGGATGTTTCGCAAATTCGTCTCCCGTAATCGGAACGAATCGCACCAGGTCGCCCGCCTGGAGCAAAAACGGGTTTTCCCGCGCGAGGTCGAAAAGGCGCAGAGGGGTCCTGCCGATGATCCGCCAGCCACCAGGACTTTCTATGGGGTAGATGCCCGTCTGCTGATCCGCAATTCCCACGGAGCCGGCCGGGACTTTCTTTCTCGGCTCACTCCTGCGAGGCGTATGAAGCCTGGTGTCCAAGCCTCCCAGGTATGCAAACCCGGGCGTAAAGCCGATCATGTACACCCGGTAAACCGGAGCGCTGTGAATCCGGATCACTTCCGCGACGCTCAGGCCGTGGAAGGCGGCGATTTCTTCGAGATCGGGGCCGAACACGCCCTCGTAGCAGACGGGGAGAGTCTTTACCGGGGCGGTGCTTTCCTCCGGTACGGCAACAGGTTCGAGGCATTCCCTGACATGCCCGACAAGGCGCTCGAAAGAACAGACCCATGGGTCGTACTGGATGAAAAGCGAACGATACGTGGGATTGAGGTCGAGAATCCCGGGATGTCTCTTCGATTTCAGGAGGGCATGGAGGCGATGTACACGCGCATTGATCTCAGGGTCGATGCTACTGCCGAATTCGACGGACAGTCCGGTATCTCCGCAAAGGAGTATCCTTGGCGTGGTCATTGGCGGTCCCCCGGTTCGATCTTTGCGCTCCGGGACCGGTCGTGCCCCGGTGCCGATCCGCGGGCTTCACCAGGTCCGGCCCGATCCCCAATGTTTTCCTGCGTGGCGCGACGACGCACTTTATAGCTTTTGTAGAGCAACGCCAGGGCGATCCAAAGGAAGACGGAAGCGAGCGGATAAACGAACAGGCGAGGAAAGATCGCAAAGAGAATCGCCAGGGACAGCAGCAGAATCCCGGCCGTTCCCGTTACGCGCGCTTCGATCGGCTCCAGTACGCGCCGGTTGGTAAAAGCCGCGCCCATGGTATTCCCGATGCGGATCGCTCCGGCTGCCGCCCGTCCGACACTCCCGGCGCCGCCTTTTAATGCCGCCCGTGTCCTGCGTTGTCTGCCTGGTGGCGCATACACCCTGGATCTCGCATCAAGGACGATTTCAGTGGCATTCGTCAGGTCCTGGAGATACATCTGTTCCATATCGTGCGCGAAAGATTCGTCCTCAACCACCGCGTCCAGCTCGCAGTTGCCGAACCAGCTCGCGATATTGAGATTCGTCGAGCCGACCCGGGCCCAACGACTGTCGGCTATAGCGGTTTTCGCGTGAACCATGGAGCCGTTCCACTCGAAGACACGCACTCCCGCTTCCAGGAGGGGCCGATATCCGGCCCTCGACAGGGGTCTCAAAACAGGGATGTCGGTCGCGTTGGGAACCAGCAGGCGGACGTCTACGGCGTCCCGCGCCGCTGCTCTCAAAGCCTGCACGTAGCTGGTCATCCCGGCGAAGTAGGCATCCGTCAGCCACAGTCTTCTTCTGGCGATTGCGGCAATGAGTTGATCCAGGCGGAACATGCCGGCCGTCGCCGGAAGGCTCGCTACGATGCGCATGCGTACGTCGCCTGCCCGGCTAAGGGCGTCTCTTTCGACGATTTCGGACGCGGGGAGCGGGTCGCCCAGCATGGTCCAGATCTGGGCAAATGCCTGTTCGATATCCGCGACCGAAATGCCTCGCACTTCGATCCCCGTGTCGCGCCAGGGCTCGATATTTCTCCCGGGGATTCCCTCCCACATCCGCCCGACGCACAGGCCCGTGATGAAGGCGATCCGTCCATCGATTGCGAGCATCTTCCGGTGGTCGCGCGAAAGCCAGCCGAAAGGACTGTCGAGCTTTGGCGGGTTATAGCAGCGCACCTCTATGCCGCATGAGATCATGCGTTCCCAGAACCGTCGCGAAGTCTTCCCGAAGCCTCCCATCCAGTCGTAGATGATGCGCACGCGCACGCCTTCCCGGGCCTTGGAGATCAGTGCGTCGGCGAATCTTCGGCCGACGTCGTCCTCATGGATGATGTAGCTTTCGAAATGGATGTGTTGTTTTGCAGAGTCGATTGCGTCGAGCCACGCCGGATAGTTCTGCTTTGCGTCCTTCAGCAGGCGAACGTGGTTTCCTTCGACAAGCGGTGCACCGGCAGCGCGCGAGAATGCCTGGTCGGCGAATGCGCGCATTGCTGCCATGATATCGGCGTCGCAAGCGTTTCCCGGTACCGCTCCGTAGTTCTTGCGCGCCGAAAGAAATTCGGGTTCATGCGGGTGTCTTCGCCTAGTCGTGCTGCCCATATCAAACACCTTCGGCCGGGAACTTATGCGCCTCCGCCCGGCAAGTTCAGGATCTCTCAGGCAAAGGCGGCTTTCAATGCGTTTATCCAAGCTGTTCAACGATATCATGCCGCGCCGCCTTAATCCATGGGAACCTGTACAGGCAGGAGCGCAGAGCAGCAGGCGGGTTCACCCTTGCAAAGAAGGGCCTAAGTTCTTAATAGCGTCTTAGTCTTCTTGAGGTTAACCCGTCCCTTCCGTTTGCCCCGGTCGACAAGGGGCAGAACATCCCGGCCTGCAGGATTGTAACCATGAAAAGACTCAGCGTAATTCTTCTTCTCTTATTCTCGCTTGTAACATGCGCGGTTGCCATTTCCTTTGCCGCCGAGACCGCCCCGTCGATGAAGCCGGAAGGCGGGGGGAAAAGCACGAAGAGCAAGGTGCTCGAAAAAGGTTCGGCGCTCTTCCAGGGGAAAGCGCCGCTCAACGCCCTCAACATTTACCTGGACGGGTTCCATTTCCATAACGGTCGCATGTCGGAGCAGATCGAAGCGCATCATTTCTGCTCCCAGGTGAACGAGGACCTGACCCAGTGCGTCATCTACGACGGCAATGGCAAAGACGCTCTTCTCATGGGCATAGAGTACGTCATAAGCAGGAAGCTTTTCGAGACTCTGCCCGAGGAGGAGAGAAGGCTTTGGCACAGCCATGTATTCGAGGTGAAATCGGGACAGCTCATCGCACCGGGGCTTCCGGGACCTGCCGAACACGAATTGATGGAGAAGCTCGTCTCCACTTATGGAAAAACCTGGCATACCTGGAATATGGAGCATATCCGGAAAGGACTTCCGCTTGGCATTCCCGAGCTGATGATGGGCTTTACCGCCGAAGGGCAGGCCGATCCGGCAAT
>JAEZXS010000293.1 GCA_023442755.1 Pseudomonadota bacterium
TCGCACAATTTGTACCTTCCTCTCGATGGACGGGGCATGTGGGACTCAATAATCAAGCCCTTTTTGGCAAAGGGCTTGATGAAACTTCACCGGCTGCCCTGTACCGGGGCTTGGGGAGTCTGGCGGCCATGCGACCGGATGACCTCCTCCAGTTCTATAAAGCCGGCTATTCCGCAACTGTCACAACAGACAATGGTTGCTCTTTTACAGACCAGGAAACAGAGGATTCCCAGACCTACACTGCCTGGATCACAAGAGAGAAGAATGGCGCCGTGCTCGAGTTCGGCACATTGGAGGCTGGGGACGTTGAGGCGAAATGCGATCATTTCGATGTCGCGTTCACGAAAGATTTCGCACCCGGACAGGATCAGGTTTTGCAGGAGTTTTTCACCTTTCGCCTCACAAATGAGGAATTGAGTAATTTCAGGACCATCCGCAAAGTCAACAGCTGCTCACTGGACGCAGTAAACCCTGTGCCCGGGAAAGTCTGGGGAAAAGCTACTCTGACGGCAGAGTAATAGCTGAGCGCCGGATCCTGGGAGACTCGAGGTCTCTTCCCGATATGGAAACCAGGCCGTAAACGAGCATTGCAGACTGGCAGGTATTCCCGTTCCCTGGAGCGTTAGCGAAGAAATGGGAGTGCGCACACATCGTAGCCGTCCGAGAATGGGCGGTACAACCCAGAGAGGAGAATCCGTGGATTCCAAGTCAAAAGAGCAGTCCCCGAGTGAACAGAAATCGTCCGGCAGGTCTCTCAAGAAAGACCTTGCGATTGCAGCCGTTGCAGCGTCCCTCGGCCTGTCTTTGGGAGTTCCGGTAGGCGATGTTTTTGCCGCCGGCAAGCCCAACAGTCCTCCCGGGTATTCCCGCCAGGACAAGCAAGCTACTCAAATCAAGGACAGGCAGTCCAATCAAATTAAGAGGCAGTCTTCCCAGATTAAAGACAGGCAGTCTTCTCAAATTAAAGACAAACAAAAGCAATCATCGCAAATGAAGGGGAGAAAAGTCGAAACAAAGCCGACACCGACCAAGAAATAAGCCTTTCGCATCATTTTTGTCACGAATCGCACACCGGCCAAACTCTGATTTGGCCGGTGTGCGTAGAGGCTTGTTCTGAAGCAGGCAGTACAACGTCTGAGGCTACGGATCAGCGCGCCTGCTTATTGCAGGTCGGTGTGCCGCCGTGATTTCACCGAGTTTTGTCGAGCAGCATCCCTGGGGCAAACTCAATCCCATGCGCCACTATGATAGCTTCTACATTGACAATGCCGCAGAAGCTTCTTAGGTGAGAATTGGGGTCGTTCAACGTCTGGGGGGCACGTATGAGTATTCGAACCAAAGTGATTGTGTTGGTGAGCATCGAGTTCCTGGTGATAGCACTGGGGCTCTTTATACCGGCAGGGACGATAGCTTGGACAGCCGGCTGGGTCTTTCTCGGCTTGCTCATTGTCACGGGCCTGCCTATCACCTGGTGGCTTCTCAAGCACGATCCGGGGCTCATCGAGGAAAGAATGCGGTTTCGCCCCCAATTAGGCTGGGACAAGGCATTCATCGTTATAACACTTCTTTTTACTCTATTCTGGCTCATACTCATGCCGCTTGACGCCGTGCGCTTTCATTGGTCGCGGATGCCGGTCGCGCTCAAAACCCTTGGAGCGCTGGTGATTGTCACCTCACTCTTCATTTCCTTTCTTGTTATGCGAGAAAACCCATACTCATCGGGAGTGGTGAGAGTCCAAAAGGATCGAGGGCAGACCGTGATCTCGACCGGGCCTTACCGCTATGTCCGCCATCCCATGTACACATGTGCGTGTCTCTTTTTCCTGGGGACGGCTTTATTATTGGGGTCCTGGTACGGGGTGCTCTGCATGCCGGTCTTCGTCGGTCTATTTGCCTTCAGGGCTGTCCGGGAGGAACGCGTGCTCCGGGAAGAACTTGAAGGCTACGGCGCTTATATGGCCAGGGTAAAATATCGTTTCTTTCCCCGCGTCTGGTAGACGGAGATCTGCGCCACAGCTTTGTCTTGTCATGGACCGGAGGTCCCGTTCAGGCAACGGCCCGTGTAATGGTTCCTGCCTATTTTCTCAACTTATTCATAAGAACTTTTCCAAACCTCAACGTTTCACTGACGACTTCCGAAATGGTTTGCTCCGGAATTCTCTGCAGTCCTTTTCGCACCATCCGTTTCAGATCGGCCAGGTTGGTGTAGCGCGTGTCTTTTAGAAACTGGAAACGTGCAAGAAAATCCCTGATAAAATCGACGGAGAGGTTCTCTATATACAGGGGCATGGTTGGCAAAGCGAGGTCTTTAAAATCGTGATTAAATTTCTCATCATACCAGGAAAAATCATTTGGCAGTATTTCGCGTTCGCGGGCGAGTTTCTCAAAAGTCGTTCCAGGCAGAATTTGAGTAGCATTGGCCACAATGTATTTTGTATATTGTGAAATGGATTCGGCAACTCTCAAGGTTTCCAGTGCATCCGCTTCGGTTTCATCGGGAAGCGAAACCATAAAGAATGTAAGGCATCTGAGCCCGAGGTTCTTGCATTCTTTTGCAAACGCCAATGCCTGTGGTATATTGATGCCTTTAGATATGGATTTTAAAATCCTGTCTGACCCAGATTCAATTGCAAAATCAAGGCTAATACACCCTGCTTTAACCATCAATTCCAGGATGTTGAGCGAAGTGTCTACTCTGGCTTCACACCACCATTTAATGCCAACATTTTCATTTATGAGTCTGGCGCAAAACTCTTTTACGAATTCTTTTCTTTCACAAAAGCTAGGATCGACGAAAAGGAAATAGTTGCAGTCATACTTGTCCTTGAGGTAATATATATCATTCAGAACCGATTCAATGTCCCTTGATCTGTATGGAGTCAGGCCGAAGGAGCAGAATCCACATTTTCTGCTGCATCCTCTGGCGAGGTGCAATGGCAAAGCTCTAATTTTCTCGTTTTCAAAATTTCGTAGATATACCCCTTTTTGAAAGTTGTTCATTTGCAGGATTCTAAAATCCAGCATAAATCTTTCCAGATCTTTTTCCGGGGGCCTATGGCGATTATGAATGATTTGACCGTCACTGCGGAATGAAATCCCCTGAATATTGGATACAGGCGAATTGCTGGATAAAGATGAAACGAGTTCGTGGAATGTGCGCTCACCTTCTCCCCGAACCACGAAGTCTATCTCAGGCACATGTATCAGCGTGTCTTCAGCACAGAAACTGAAATGTTTTCCTCCCACCACGCAAATCGCACCAGGATTGTGGTATTTAATTTGTTTGATAACTCCGATTGTTTCAAACCGCTCATATGAATCGGAGGTTAGACCTATAACGGGCCTTTCGTGCGACGAACAGAATCGGTACAGGTCAGCAGGGTCGCTATCGAAAAGATCGAAAATTCGGCAGGGAATCCCCTGCTTATCCAGATAGTTTTTGATAAACACTATGCTATATGGAAACATATATTGTTGTTTTGCTATAGCATCTGCCTGCCAGGATCCTACGCCCGTGGGATTAACCAAAGCGACTTCCATGAATGCCCTCCCTGAATACTTCAGTAGCCTCATTCATGCAGAAATATGGCTGTAAAGGAACTCCAGCCAGGGATGCGACCAGTTCACATCAAAACTGCCGCGAAGTTTTCCGGCCTTAATGAAACCCGGTCAAAAAAAACCGATCCATTACTTACTACAGGGTTTGGGACGTGATGAGAGAAGAAATACACTATATCTATAAAGGAAACTCTGAATTGGATACAACGCTATGATAGCAGCCGAAGGCTACTAGAGTTCTCCTTCTTTGGCAAGATTATTCACGCCAGATTATTCACGCCTATGTGTAATTACGCAAACGCACAGCCTTCCGGTATCATAGCGAGCGCGTCCGGCGCCGGTGATTGACGAACTTGAAGGGCGGTGGTTCTATTCGGTGCACTGGTTCCTTGAAATAATCGTTGTAAATCACCGGCTCTGCCGATGAACTCGCACAGTTTGACACCCAATGCTGCACGAGGTGGGTGAGGTATAGAAAGGCGCGCGCTGATGTCAGTCCGGAAGCTGAACTTCAAGACGGGTTCTGCTCCCCTCACGCGTTCATTCATGTCTCTGCAGGCGGCCCCGGCAGCTAGGGGAGCTTCCTTGTCTTCCGAATCAGTTTGGTAGACAGGTAAATTCTGCTCAAAGGAATGCCCTAAGGTCTGATCACTAATTCGACAGGAATGCATATCCACATTAAATGATTCGGTGAGGAGAAAACGTCAGATTTCCAGTTCGAATCCGGCCCGGGGGCCAGCAACAAGTCCCGGGGTCGCCTCATCCCAAAACGACAAAAGCCGGAGTCCGGCGCTTGCGGCGATGTATTCACCAAAAGCACCGGATTCCGGCCTTCGCAGGAACGACGGAAGGACCGTCTTTCCGATAAATTCCGTTTTAAATGGACTGGAGCACTGCGTCACGCGCAGGGGCCTGCCACCGCGCTCTTGTCCTGCAGTTCCTAATCGACTTTCGGTCTCGGCAGCAGGCCGGCCCGTTCGGCGATCTCGGGGACCTTGTGTTCCCATTCGATAGCCATCAGGTGCACGCCCGCGACGCCTTCCATCGTCTTGAATTCCTCGATCTGTTCCAGGGCGAACTTGATTCCTTCCTCGGCGACCTTGCCCTTGCCGGCGCCTTCGAGCCGCTTGATAAGGGAAGCGGGGACGTCCATGCCGGGAACGGATTTGGCCATGTACCGCGCCATACCGAGGTTTTTCATGGGGGTAACGCCGGCCAGGATGTAGCACTTCTCATGAAGGCCCATGTCTACGGCCTGCTTCATGAATTCGCGGAACCTGTCCATGTTGTAGATGCACTGTGTCTGGATGAAATCTGCCCCGGCGGCGATCTTTTTGGCGAGGCGGTGTACCCGGAAATCGCAGGGTTCGGCAAACGGGTTGGCGGCGCAGCCGATGAAAAGTTTCGGCTTCTCGTCGAGTTCCTCGCCGTTCAGGAACTTGCCCTCATCCCGCATCGTCTTGACCATGTTGATCAGCTGCATGGAATCGATGTCGAAGACGTTTTTCGCTTCGGGGTGGTTTCCGAATTTCTGATGGTCCCCCGAGAGGCAGAGCATGTTGCGGACGCCGTGGGCGTAAACGCCCAGGATATCGCTCTGCATAGCCAGACGGTTGCGGTCGCGGCACACCATCTGGAAGTTGGGCTCTACCCCCATCTGGAGGAGGATCAATGCAGCCGCCCAACTCGACATACGCACGACGGCCGTCTGATTGTCGGTAACGTTGACGCAGTCGACCACCCCTACGAGGTGGGACGCTTTTTCCTTGAGATGTTCGACGTTGGCTCCCTTCGGGGGGCCGCACTCTCCGGTCAACGCAAAATGCCCCGCCTTGAGAACCTTTTCCAAGTTGCTTCCGGACTTCAACTCACTCATACCCGGACTTCCTCCCTGACTATCATAAGATAGATTGTATGCTCAGAGCACGAACGCCGCTCAGCTTGCGACTGTTTCCTTCTCCGATTTCATGTCTTCCCTCACCTGCTTGCGCGGCCCGCCGTCCCTGGAGGTGCTCCAGTTCTTTGCGGGGATGTAAGCCGTGATGAGGTGCATCCTGCCCTGGGCTTTGAGGCGGTCGTGGATCAGGTGCCATCCGCAGGGTACATCGGAGCTTATCTCGCAGCAGCCCTTGTTGCTCCCGCCGCAGGGGCCGTTCATGAGAGATTTCGAACAGCGGGTGATGGGGCATATGCCGCCCGTGAGGTGAAGAATGCAGTCACCGCACATCACGCAGCGCTCGCTGAATTCTCCCGGGGCGTCCACCACGCCGATGAAGGTCGTGTTAAGGCCGGGCATAACCGTTTTGCCGGGGAATTTTTCACCCAGGAACTGTACGCCTGCGCCGCACGCCAGGGAGAGAACGGCATCGGCGTCCTGGATGTCCGCGGCGGCCTTTTCGAAATACTCGTGCTCGCACTGCCGCTCGATCCCGCCGTCCTTGATCTCGATATCTACTCCCTCGCTTTTTGCCTTCATGCGCAGGAGCGATCCGAGGATTTCGGCTTCCCTGTTGCCGCCTTCATGGCAGACCGCAACACAGGTGTTGCAGCCGAAAACGAGGACCTTCTTGAATCCCTTGATCATGTCCCAAATTTGTTCGAGTGGCTTCTGTTTGCCGACGATCATGCCACATTACTCCTTTTCGGTCCGCTTACGGTCCGCAAACCAGATGGGCGAGGGACCGAGCTGCCTGATTTTCTCGGTAAATTTCGTGCAGATTTCAGCCCATTTCGGTCCTTCGGCCGCGGAGAGATTGAACATCTCCATGCGTTCCGGACTGATTCCTACTTTGGGGACAAGGCCTTTGAGGTACTGGATTCTCTTTTTGGCGTTCGTATTTCCTTCCAGGAAATGACATTGTCCGGGAAGTCACCCGGCCACGAAAACGCCGTCGACCCCGCGCTCCAGGGCTCGAAGCACGTAATACGGGTCCAGTTTCCCCGTGCAGGGAAGCCGGATTATCTTCACGTTGGTGGGGTAGGAAAGCCGCATTACCCCCGCCAGGTCTGCTGCCGCAAAGGCGCAATAATGGCAGGCGAAGGCCAGGATGTTCGGCTCCCAGCCAGGCGGGGTCTCCTGCACTTTTTCTATGTTGACGGCCTCCCCGGCGGCCGTTGCATGGGTTTCTGACATGCGCTGATCCTCTCTAGTTAGATATTCCTGATCGCTTTCACGCACTCTCTGTCAAAGCATCGATCATCGGCACGATCTGGTCGTCCCGGAAACAGTTCACCTGGAAGGCCTTGGCCGGGCAGACGCTTGCGCAGATGCCGCAGCCCATGCACTTGACCTCGTTGTGGCTGATCTTCCCGTCTTCGGCGATGTAGGGCGAATCGAACGGGCAGAGCCTCATGCAGGTCAGGCACGACATACAGATGTCCCGGTTGTGCTTGGAAATAATGCCGGAAACCCCGAGGTTCTTGTGGGAGAGGACGACCCCGGCGCGGCCGGCGGCCGCAAGGGCCTGGCCGAGGGTCTCATCCAGGTTTTTCGGCGCATGCGCAAGGCCGCAGAGGAAGATACCCTCGGAGGGGAAGTCGACCGGGCGCAGTTTGACATGCGCTTCCAGGAAATACCCGTCCTGGTTCAGCGTCAGCTTGTACATGCGTCCGATATTTCCGGCATCGGGCCTCGGCTTCAAACCGGTGCTGAGGACAAGAAAATCCGCCGTGAAGGTGACTTCTTCGCCCAGCATTCCGTCGAGCGCCTGGACCAGGATTTTCTGGCCTGCGGGCGAAACCCGGGGCTTATTGTCCGGTTCGTAATGAACGAAGAGAACACCCAGTTCCCTTGCTTTCCTGTAGTGGTCCTCCCTCAGGCCGTAGGTGCGGATGTCCCTGTAGAGGATGACGACCTGGCTGCGCGGATCGCGCTCTTTGATCGCAATGGCATTCTTTATCGCATCCTGGCAGCATACCCTGGAACAGTAGTTATGGGGCTCTTCCCGCGAACCCACGCACTGGATCATCACGTAGGTGCGGCCCGGCTCGAACTTGCCGTCCGCAATCCGCTGTTCCAGTTCCCTCTGGGTCAGAACGCGCTCGTTCTGTCCGTAGAGGTACTCGTTCGGGCGATATTCTTCGCCGCCGATGGCGACGACGATCACGCCGTGGTCGAACTGGGTCCCATTGGTGAGGGTCGTCTTGAAATTACCGACGAACCCGTCCGTGTTCTTGACTTCCGCACCCGTGTAGATGGTGATTTTCGGGTGTGCCTGGACGGCGGCGATGCGCTCTTTCAGAAGCGCCTGGACGTCCTCTATGCCGGCAGTCCTGCGAAGTCCCTTGATAAGGCCGCCGAGGGATTCCTCCCTCTCCACCAGGTGCGTCTGATAGCCCTGGTCGGCAATGGCGAGGGCCGTGGTCATTCCCGCAATACCGCCGCCGATGACCAGCGCCGCGGGCGTTACACCCACCGACTCCGTATGGACGGGTTTGAGGTTTCTGACCTTCGCCAGGTTCATCTTGACGATGCGTATGGCTTTTTCCGTGGCGCTTTCTTTTTGTCCCATGTGGCACCAGGAGCACTGTTCGCGGATGTCGGCGAGTTCGAAAAGGTACTTGTTGATGCCGGCGTCGCGAATGGTTTCCTGGAAGAGGGGCGAGTGGGTGCGGGGGGTACAGGATGCAACCAGCACCCGGTTGAGTTTCTTTTCCTCGACGATGCTCTTCAGCTTGTTCTGGCTGTCCTGCGAACAGGCATAGAGCATGTTTTCGGCATGGACCACGTTGGGAAGGTCCTTGACCGCATTGACAACTGCTTCCACGTTGATGGTCTGGGCAATGTTGATGCCGCAATGGCAGACGAACACTCCCACCCTGGGCTCTTCAGCCGAAATGTCGCGCTCGGGCGGCAGTTCCTTGACCGTGGTCTCGGTGTGCCGCACGTCTCCCAGGAGGGCCATCGTTTTGCCGGCCACGGCGCTTCCCTGGACGACCGTCTCGGGGATATCCTTGGGGCCCTGGTAGATGCCGGTCACATAGATGCCCGGCCGGGAGGACTCGACCGGCGCGGATTCCGAAGTCTTCGGGAACATGTATTCCGTTGCCTGGATGCCGAAGATTTCGGCCGTATGTTTGGCGTCGTCGTGCGGCTGGAGGCCTATGGAGAGCACCACCATGTCGAACGTTTCGTCGGTCAGCGTCAGATCGTCCTTGGAGTATCGCAGGATGAGGTTTCCCGTCCCGGATTCCTCCCTGATCATGGAAACCATTGCACGGCGGTACTGGACGCCGTATTCGTTCTGGGCGCGCGACACGTACTTGTCGAAGTCTTTTCCGAAGGCCCGCATTTCCATGTAAAAAATGGTGGGTTCGACGTTCTTGTCGTGCTCCCTGGCGATGATCGACTGCTTCGTTGCGTACATGCAGCACACAGAGGAACACCAGGGATTGGCATTGTGGGGATCGCGGGAGCCCACACACTGGATCCAGGCGACCTTCTTCGGGTGCTTCCCGTCGCTCGGACGCTGGACCACGCCCTTGAAGGGGCCGGAAGCGGAGAGAATGCGTTCGAACTGGATGGATGTCACCACGTTTGGCCAGCGGCCGAAGCCCAGTTCACCGCGAACTCTTGCGTCATAGCGCTTGAGACCTGGGGAGAGGATGATGGCTCCGGCGTGGAGGTCCATTTCCTGCTCTGTCTGATCGTAGTTGATGGCCTTGGCCGGGCACACTTTTTCGCAGACCTTGCACTTGCCTTTCTGGAAAAAGTTGCAGTTGTCCCTGTCTATTACGCGGGTGTTCGGGTATGCCTGGGGGAAGAGCGAAAAGATGGCCTTGCGGGTGGTCAGGCCCTGTTCGTATTCGCTGGTCACCTTCTTGGGGCATTTCTCCTCGCACATGCCGCAGCCCGTGCATTTGTCCTGCTCCACGTACCGGGGGTGCTGCTTCACCTTGACGGTGAAATCTCCGGCTTCCCCGGCAACGGAGACCACTTCCGAGAGGGTGATGACGTTGATGTCGGGATGGCGGCCTACCTCCACCAGTTTCGGTGAGATCATGCACATGGAACAGTCCCCGGTGGGGAAGGTCTTGTCCAGCATGACCATGGTGCCGCCGATGGACGATTCCCTCGTAACCATGTGTACTTTGTAACCGCTCTCGGCCAGGTCGAGGGCCGCCTGCAATCCGCCGATGCCCGCGCCAACTATTACCACCGACCCGCGCTTGCGACTGCCTGCAGAGGATGGCTTATCCATTGAGGTTCAACTCCCTTAGCAATACCATAGCGTCGACAAAATGCCGTTCGAGCCCCATTTCTTCGGGCTGCATTCCGACGGCGACGCCGATCATTTCGGTTATGAAGTAAACGGGCAAGCTCTGCGCAATGCCGTATTTCGCTCTCACCTTGTTCTGGTAGGCGTCCAGGTTTAACTGGCACATCGGGCAGGTGGTCACGAAGCAGTTGGCCCCCCGGGCAATGGCGTCCTTCATGATCCTGGACATGAGCGTAAGAGACATCTCGTTATCGTTGACGGCGGCCGAAGCGCCGCAGCAGTCGGTCTTGTAGCTCCAGTCCATGGGGGCGGCGCCGAGGACCTTCATGACGTTTTCCATGCCCTGCGGGTTTTCCACGCTGTCGGGCACCGGAACGCCGAAGGGGAATCGGGTCAGCATGCATCCGTAGTAGCAGGCGGGTTTGAGACCTTCGAGTTTTTTGACGACCTTTTTGGCCAGATCGCCGGAATTCACTACGGGTTGAATGGCTTCGAGTACGCTCAGGATTTTTGTGCTGCAGCTGACTTTTTTGGACAGCTCGGAATTGATCCGGGTCAAGAGGGCAGGCTTGGCCTCGAGCGTCTTCTGGGTTACCAGCATGCGGCTGTAGCAGGCGGAGCACGGGATGACCATCTCGGGGTAGCCCGAAGCGTCGGCTATTCCCAGGTTGCGTGCCGGCATGGCCAGGGCGACGAAATCGTCCGTTTTGCTTGCCGAGGTGGCACCGCAGCAATTCCAATCGTCAAGTTCGTGCAGGTTGATCCCGATGGCCGAAAGGACCCGCTTGCACTGCACATCGTAAATTTCGCTGGATGCCTTCAACGAGCAACCAGGATAGTAGGCTAGCTCCATGTTTTACTCCTCCGACGCCGGGGACTTCGACGAGCTGATCAGCCGCCTCAATTCCTGTCTGCCCCTGATCTTCTGGATGCGAAAATGCATTCTGCCCTTCCGTATCATGGTCAGACCGAGTTCGGCCTGGCTTTTCTGCTCCTCGATAACTTCCTTGATTTTGTCTTTGATGTTGGACTTTGTCAGGCCGCTGAGGGCGTTTTTCAATTCGTAGCGCCCCATCAATTCCAGTTCGTTGAGCCTGCCCATGCGCTTGGCGGAATCGATGAAGCTGTGGTGAAAGGCGGCCACCTTGGGGGCCATCGGCGGAACGTGAGCCTCCTCTGCCATTTTCTTCAGAGTATCGACTATCCTGGCCGTCATGATGTCGTTGGGGCACCTGGTGCCGCAGGTATAGCAGGAGACGCACTTCCAAACCAGGGGGTTATCCAGCGCCGCATCCTTTTTGCCCATAAGGATCATCCGGATAAGGCGGTCGGGGGTCACGTAACCGGTCTCTTCACTTACCGGACACCCTGATGCGCAGCGCCGGCATTGATAGCAAGCATTGAGGTTTTGACCCGACCGAGCTGCCACCTCATCGGCCAGTGATCGGGCCTGGTCCGGTCTGAATTCCAAGACTGTCGTCATGTATATACCCCTTCTTAAAACAATGAGATCATTTATCGAGGCGGTGACATTAACACAATGTGTATTCGACATTCAACCAGATACACTTGCTTTTTGAAGCCAGATCTGGCGGTTATTAAATTTTGGCGCCTTACGTCCTTGTTGCCGAAAGAGCGAAGTACCTCGGAGCGCATTGGGAGGGGGGGCTACGAGCTTCAACGAAGAGTGCCGCACCGTCGGCAAGGTCCAACCACGATTTTGCCAAGTGAGTTTCGATAGTAAAAATAAACTTTTGGCACGAAGAAGTCTATCTAATTCCGCAAGGAGTAACTATCTGACGCTAATGATTCGCGCACAACTGCCACGTCGATTGGAACGGAAGGGGAAGGGGCTGCTCTTGAGTCGTTCTCGCGGTTTGGAGCATTTTCGGGTGCTCCACGGAGTCGAAATGGATGTGAAAAAAGTCATTAGTCACTTATGAGTTAATGTGGATTTAAAATAAAGCAAAATCCGTAACTTAATGAATAGGAAAAGCCGGAATTCCGTGCTGCGGTAACCTCCTTCAGACGCTTTGTTTCATTTAATTTCAGATAAAGTCGGTTCATATATCCGGTATAGATATCAAACATAGTCTCAAGTAAGATAGTTAATTTTTTAACTAATAAGAAAAAAGACAATCGATTTATATACATAGGCAACTTCAACAATGGTTTTTCCGAGGGGGCGCAGCAGACCATCCATGCTTTGCGGCCTCTGCGCCCCTGCGGGACTTTTTTCTTTTTCCCGGGCGATACCCTCAGACATTCGGGAACATTTCCGCCGCTGTCTCCCGGAGCTTGAATTTCTGGATCTTTCCGCTCGCCGTCATCGGATAGCTCTCCACGAAGGTGACGTACTTGGGGATCTTGAACCGGGCTATCTTACCCCGGCAATAGTCGATCACGTCCTGGGAAGTGATTTGCGCGCCGTTTTTGAGGATAACGAAAGCGCACACCTCCTCTCCGTATTTCCCGCTCGGAACGCCAACCACCTGGACATCGCGAACCCCTTCCATTCCGTACAGAAAATCCTCGATCTCCTTCGGGTAAACGTTTTCTCCGCCCCGGATGATCATGTCCTTGTGCCTGCCGGTAATAGCAATATAGCCTTCCTCGTCCATGATACCCAGGTCTCCCGAATGCAGCCAGCCGTCATCGTCGATTGCCTGCCGGGTAGCTTCGAGCATGTTGTAGTAGCCCTTCATGACGATGTAGCCCCTGCAGCAAACCTCACCCGGCACCCCGGGCGGGACGGGAGTGCGCAGCACCGGGTCCATGATGCACACCTCCACGCCCGGCATGGCGCGGCCCACCGTTTCACACCGCTTCCGGATGTCGTCGTTCACCCGGGTTTGGGTCATTCCGGGGGAAGATTCCGTTAGGCCGTAAACGATCGTGATCTGGCTGGCGTTCATCTTCTCGATGACCCGTTTCATGATCGGCACGGGGCAGGGCGACCCGGCCATGATGCCGGTCCGCAGGGACGCAAAGCTGAATTTCTTGAAAAGCGGATGATCCAGGATGGCGATGAACATGGTCGGCACGCCATAGATACCGGTGCACCGTTCCTGTTCGATGGCCGTCATGGCTGCTACCGGGTCGAAACCGTCGAGGATGACCAGCGCGGAACCGTGGTTTACCGCGCCCATGACTCCAAGGGAACATCCGAAGCAATGGAAAAGGGGGACTGGGAGGCAGATGCGGTCCCCGGGGCCGAAAAGCATATTCTTGCCGATCCAGTATCCGTTGTTTACGAGGTTATAGTGGGTAAGCATGACGCCTTTGGGGAACCCGGTCGTCCCGGACGTATACTGCATGTTTACCACGTCCTGGGCATCCAGTGCGGCCTGCCTGTCCCTGTACTGCTCGTCACCCGTCATGACGCTCAGCGCCAGCACCTCCGTCACGGAATACATCCCCCGGTGCTTCTCGTGGCCGAGAAAGAACACTCTTTTGAGATGAGGAAATCTCGGACTGTTGAGATATCCCCTCTGCTGCGTTTTGAGTTCGGGCACGAGATCGTACAGGGTGAGCACGTAATCGGTATCCCGGAACCCGCCTATGATGAAGATATTCTCGCATTCGGACTGCTTGAGCAGGTATTCGAGTTCCGTGCTCTTATAGGAGGTGTTGATCGTCAGGAGTACGGCGCCTATTTTTGCGGTGGCGAACTGCAGGGCGACCCAGTAGGGGACATTGGTGGCCCATACCGCCACTTTTTCTCCTCTTTTTACGCCCAGGGCCATGAGGCCCTTGGCGAACGTATCCACAAGTTCCTGGAATTGCCTGTAGGTCAGCCTGTAATCGCGGTCCACGTAGACGATGAAATCGTTGTCCGGAAATTTTTCAGTCGTCTGGTCGAGTATCTGTCCGAGAGTGATGGATTTCAATTCCATTTCGGCACTGTCCGGTTGCATTCTCTTCTCCCTCCTGGCCATCCCGTGTGAACCAAAGAGTTCGTCACGGCATGGATAATTTCCCAATGGCTGTTACCTTTGACCAACGGATTGCCGTTCCCCGGTCGTATCGGAACAGAATCGCTTGACGGAAGAACTGAATACGAGTTGGGGCAAACGCTAACGAGAACGGGGATTCCGCTTCGATTCGGAACCGGCGGATCGCTGTCTGAGACTTCTAAAACCTGTAAATGACGACGACCGTCAACGGGATGGGCCGAGAAGATTCCCGGCGCACTCCGACACGATCGCCCGTGTGTACATAGTCGGCGATAAGAGAAGGAGCTTGAAGAAGGACCCGAGCGTTTTTGCAGCGTCTGAGCGGTTGGAGCCGACGAAGGAAAATGAACCCGAAATCTGAATATCAGCTTTAAATCTGCGTTCTGCCTTCCCGGCTCCACACGATCTGCGGTCGCAGGGAGAGAGAAGAAAGTTCAATTAACTTTATTGTGCGCCTATTTGCTTGTCAATGAAAACATGGCTACATGTTGAAGATCGGGAATAAAAGAAGGCGGCCGGGTGTCCGGCCGCCTTCTTCTTTCGCTTATTCAGTACGTCTTAGTTGATCAGCTTCGTTACTACGTTGTTCGATTCGCTGCTTTCCGGGACTGTGTTATCCGGGTCGATGACACAGATAGCGTACTTGCCCTTGAAAGAAGTCGTGGAAGACTTGCTGATGCTCAGGTTCATGTAATAGCCGGACCTGAGTGAAGTCGATACGGTTGCCGTGCCGAGCAGCGTGGTTTTGGAAACGCCGTCGTTCGACAGGTAGAGCAGCACGCGGAAGGACCTTGTCGTCGCCGCCGTTCCGCTGTTTTTCACCTGGAAGTTCCCGTACAGAGTCCTGCCGTAATTGCTGGTGTAAAGACTCGTAAAGGAGCCGCTCAGGTCGGGTTTGCTCGTGGGAGTCGGGCTCGGGGCGCCTGAAGACACGACCAGGTTGACCGCGGAACCCTTGTTCACCTTGGTGCCCGCCGCCGGGCTTTCACTGATGACTTTCCCCGAAGCAACGGTTGTGCTGGACTGCGTCGTTACCGTTCCGACAACGAGTCCGGCTCCGGTGATCACCGTGGTTGCCGTAGTCTGCGTATCACCGACGACGTTCGGCACGGTCACGGTGGTGGGCGCGGGAGCGGCGCCGGACGATACCACCATGTTTACGGAACTGCCCGAAGTGACACTGGCGCCGGCCGCCGGGTTCTGGCTCATTACCGTTCCGGAGGGTACGGTGGAACTCGACTGCTGGGTCACGGTCCCGACTTTGAGACCGATTGCGGTAAGCGCGGAAGTTGCCGCGGCCTGCGTGTTGCCGACAACGCTGGGTACGGTTACGGTAGTGGGCGTGGGCGTCGGGGTCCCGCCGGCATATTCGATGAAGTTTGCGCCGTATCCCACCTGGTTCATGTTGTAGCGGATACGCATGTACCCGGACTCACCCCAGGAACTGCCCCAGGAGTTGCGAAGAATCCAGTACCCGTTGTCGGTTCCCAGATCGTCGTTCCACCCGACAAGCACGATGGCGTGGTTGACCTGTCCCGACTCCGAGGTGTTGAAAACACCGCCGGTGTATGCCTGGAACCTGGGGCCGACATACACTGCCGCCGATATGGGCCCGTAGGTGTAGATTGCCTGCTTGATCGCCTGGATGCTCGGAACCGCGGACTGGCTGCCGATATATGCCCAGTTGGTGATTTTGTAGGGATGGCTGTATGGTCCGCCGCATGCTGAATCGGTCCCGGTGAAGGGCTTCGCCGATTCGAGCACTGCGCCTGGGCCTTTGTTGTCCTGTCCCGACCTGTTCATATGGTAGTCATGAGCCCACCAGCCGCCATTGCAGCCCCAGCCGTCAAGGTTGCAGGAGGTGAGGTACTGTTCGGAAAGATCGACTGTCTTGCCGTCTTTGAGAAGAATCTGGCTTTCCAGAGGTCCGACGGTCCCGAAGGCCCAGCAGTCGCCGCAGGCTCCCTGGTTTTTGACCGGGGTCACGCCGTTGAGGGTTCTCCAATCATAGGAAGAGGGGAGCGCCTGAACGGTGGCTTCGAGCATGGGGACGGACGGGGCCTCGCTTTTGTTCCACCCGGCCGGAACTTTGAGCCCGCAAAGTTCGTGAATCTGCTTGTCCATGGCTGCGGAGTAGCCGACTTCATAGGTCCCGCCCTTTGCACGGACGTCATTCTTCAACGCCTTGATCTTTGAGGCCATGTCAGGGTGCAGAGCCTGGAAGCCCGCCGCCCCGGCAAGCGAAGGGGGTATGATAAGGGTTGCGATTAAGAGAGCCAATACTAACTTCTTCATACATTCCTCCCTGTGTAGATAAAAAAGCCGCCCCTTTTCCTTCCTCCTCGATTACCTTCTCGTTCCGCCTTTCACAAGATCGCGCAGAACTCTCATACCGGTTCCCAGGCGTCAAGACGCACGTGTCGTGTCGAACCGACATGCCTGAAAGATGTCCGGCGGCCCCTGTATGCAGCCGGGCACTGCATGACAGAAGCGTTTTTGGAAGGATTAGTGTTTGTGAAGGAGTATGGATCCCTTTTAGTAAAGATTAACGGTCAAATCAACCCTATTTTAGGAAATATCACTTATATGGTGTGATATTCGCCATTTACGCCTCCGCGATTGCCGAACGGCAGGGAAGAGATTATGGTGGAGGCGGGGGTGCCCTAAAGGCCGGATGGGATGTTTTCGGCAGTCAGGGCAGGTGCCGGAATATTATCTCCAGGGGGAGCGGTGATGAGCATGAAAACACGAGCTGCGGTGGTGCGCCGGCAGGGCGGTTCCTTTTCCTTCGAAGACGTCGAGATCGACGATCCGCGGCCGGGAGAAGTGATTGTGCGAATAGTCGCCGGCGGCGTTTGCCATACCGATATCGCCGGGCGCGACGGTTTATTGGGGATGCAGTTTCCCGCAGTTTTCGGCCACGAAGGGGCCGGCGTGGTCGAGAGAGTGGGGCAGGGCGTTTCTTCTCTCGGAATCGGTGACAGGGTGGTGC
>JAEZXS010000336.1 GCA_023442755.1 Pseudomonadota bacterium
GTGCAGATCATTACCGCAGGTTCCTGATCGGACGCCCCTTCCGCACTTAAACCAGTGGCTCCCCCAGCGCAGATATCATGTTTCCCGAAGCATCCGGGAAAATCCAGGCAGGAGAAAAGCCGGCCGCTCCGTCAGATCAGGCAGACCCTGTTCCGGCCATCCTTCTTGGCCAGGTACATGGCGTTGTCCACCCGAATGAATGATGTTTCCGAATCCCTGTCGGTCGGCTGCACCTGGGTAACCCCCAGGCTGATTGTGATGGGCATCTTTTCATTATGGTATAAGAAGCGGGCCTTTTCGACGCGTCCGCGGATCTTTTCCGCGATCTTTTGCGCATCTTCCGCAGCAGTCCCTCGAAGAATAGCCACGAATTCCTCCCCCCCGTAACGTGCGAAAAAGTCGGTTTTCCGCAGAGACAGCTTCACCAGCTTGGCGATTTCCTGAAGACACTTATCGCCTGCGCTGTGCCCATACTTGTCGTTAATGCCTTTGAAGCGGTCGACATCGGCCATGATCAGGCTGAAAGGCTGTCCGTCGCGATGGAAACGCCGCAGGCAATCGCGGATCTCCAGGTCGTAGGCCCTGCGGTTATGAATGTTGGTCAGAGGATCGAGCAGGACTTCCTTTTCCAAAGCGCTTGCCCGCTCGCGTACCTGGAGTACCTCCTCGTTGTACGTACGCACGCTGTTCTGAAGCTCGGCGATCCTTGAATCCGCCTCGCGAAGCCGGACTTCGTCTTCGAGCCGCTTCGCTTCGATTGCCTTCCCGATCATCGAAATCTTCGAGGAAATGAAGCTCCTCGTGTCCTCGATACCGGTGGTGGAATCGACCGCCTGGTTCATCTCCCGGGTGTGCGTCAGTATGCTGTTCTGGAATTCGTCGTTGCGGGCGAAGGTCTCCCGGTTGTGGGTCTGGCAGGAAACGAGGTTGTTTTCCATCCCGGACAGGTCTTTACTGAGGTCTTCCAGAAAATCGTTCGCATAGTCTATCTGCTCGACGGCATGGCCCACCAGGAGCTTGGCCAGCACGGCGAGGTTTTCTCCCTGCTCGGCCAAATCCTCCAGCGCCTCGCTTCCCTCTATGCCTTCCTCCAACGAGGTCTGACGCCGTGCGTGTTCTTCCTTTGCAATCGGCCCCAATGCCGCCAGTATACCCGAAAGGGCATCGCGAATGAGCGGAAGATTCGTAGAGATGGACTTCTCTGCCGGGCTCGTCGGATCCAGCGAAATGCGTTTCGGCTTGTTCTTAGGAGGCTGAACCGCCACCTGCCGGCCATCGGAATCGCCGTTTTCAGAGGGTGAGAGCAGTGATGAAAGCTCGCGCTTTTCGGACAGCGCTTCCCGGAGGTTGCCCGCATTCAGGGTGCGCTTCTCCATCGAGAATTCTCTCAGGGTTTGAATCACTATTTCAGACAAGAGATCGAGCGAGTTCATTTACATCCTTTCAACAAACCAAAGGAACCTACGGCAGAGCAAGACCGTACGACCGGTGGCAACCCGAAATCATTCTCTCCTGGGCCGCCCGCGCATTCCACTTCAAGCAATCCACGGTATCATTCCACTGCCTGGTATAGATCAGCCTCGGGGTAGAACCGCCTACCGGGATATTACATCCCGCTGATACAGTTCACCGATCAGGATTCTTCTCTTTTTGAAGACTGCCTGCAACTAGAATCTCGGCATAATTCCGGAAAAAATGAAACAATAATGCCGTTCCGAATTCACCCGGGAGAATGCCGTAATCGGGGCAGAAGAAACGTTTCTCATTTAACTGTAAATTCCTGTCGGGATGCCGTAATAATAGACCGGCAACTGGGGCTCAAACGGGTGATAATTCCATCCACCGACACGTTTGATGCGGACAGGCATTCACCGAAATCCATGAAAAGGCGCTCTTTGCGCCCAGAGGCAGAACCCATGGAAGAAAGCAGCAGAAAGGCGCTCGAGGAAATCTTCGCTGCGGGCCTCAAGGCTGTTGACCCTGAGGAAGCAGTGAGGCGGCATGTGCAACTTTCCGGAAACGTCCTCCAGGTGGGCGACAGGACATACCCGCTCGACCGGTTCAAACGTATCTTCGTCACCGGCGTGGGAAAGGGTACGGCGCCCATGGCCAAAGCACTGGAGGATATCCTGGGGGACCGGCTTACGGGCGGCTGGATCACCGTAAAATACGACCATGGCCTGCCCCTCCGGAAAATCCGCGTAATGGAGGCCAGCCATCCCATACCGGACGAAGCCGGACTCGAAGCGGCCCGGTTAATCCTGGACCGCATGGAGGAGTGCACCGAGGATGACCTTGTGCTGTGCGCCTTTTCCGGCGGCGGAAGCGCCCTTTTCCCTGCTCCGCGAGCGCCTCTGCGCTTCAGCGAAAAGCAGACGACCACGCAACTCCTTCTCGATTGCGGGGCGAACATAAATGAGCTGAACACGATGCGCAAACACCTGTCCATCGGCAAAGGGGGGCAGCTCGCACGGGCCGCCTATCCGGCGACAGTCGTTTCGCTCATCCTTTCCGACGTCGTGGGAGACCCCCTGGACGTGATAGCCTCCGGCCCCACCGTTCCCGATACGAGCACCTTTTCCGATTGCATGCACATCGTGGAGAGCTTCAGCCTCAAGCAGAAACTCCCCCCTGCCGTGTTGAACATTCTCGAACAGGGCAGCAGGGGTTTGATCGAAGACACGCCGAAAGCGGGCGACGCGGTATTCGAAAGGGTCCAGAACCTGATCGTCGGCAGCAACCGCGCGGCCCTTCTCGCATCGGCCGACCGGGCCCGCTCGATGGGCTACTCGACGCTGGTCCTGTCCTCCTACATCCAGGGGGAGGCGCGGGAACTGGCGCCCACTTTTGCGGGCATCGGGCAGGAAATCGTCAAGTCCGGCAATCCGACAGCAGCGCCGGCGTGCATTCTCGCCGGAGGGGAAACCACGGTGACGATTCGAGGCGGGGGGAAAGGCGGCCGGAATCAGGAACTGGCCCTGGCTGCCGCGATCGCGCTCAGCGGCTGGTCGAAAATATCCATCCTGAGCGCAGGGACCGACGGTACGGACGGCCCCACGGATGCCGCCGGAGCATTTGCCGACGGCGAAACCTGTTCCAGGGCCCTTGCCCTGGGTCTCGATCCCGGCAGGTATCTGCGGGACAACGATTCCTACCATTTTTTCGACAAGCTGGGGCAGTTGCTTCGGACAGGCCCGACACGGACGAATGTCGCCGACGTGATCTGCGTTCTCGTAAACGCCTGAGACGTCGGCAGGAGTGACCTATCCCGGCAGCAAATCCCAGTTTATGCAGTTTGGCGGCCGTTCACCGCGAAGCGCGGCAAGCAGGTTGTTCGCCGCCATGAGAGCCATCCGGGTGCGGGTTTCTATGGTGGCGCTGCCCATATGGGGCAGCAGGACGGCATTATCCAGTTCCGCCAGTCCGGGGCTCAATTCCGGTTCATTTTCGTATACATCGAGGCCGGCCGCGCGTATGTGCCGGCTTCGAAGCGCTTCGACCAGGGCCCTTTCATCCACGATCGGCCCGCGGGCCGTGTTGATGAGGCAGGCCGAGCTCTTCATCAGCCCCAGTTCGCGACTGCCGATGAGGTGTTTTGTCTCCGGCCTCAGGGGCACGTGCACGCTCACGTAGTCCGATTCCCGCAGCAGTTCGTCCAGGGGAGCATAGGAAACGCCGAGTTTTTCCTCTTCAGAGGGGTCCAGCCGGGTTCTGCCGAGATAAAGCACTTTCATATCGAACCCCGCGGCCCTTTTGGCCACGGCCTTCCCAATTCTGCCGAAACCGACGACCCCGAGCGTCTTACGGCTGACGTCCTGCCCCAGAAAATGGAGGGGGGCCCAGAACCTGAACCGCCCTTCCCTGGTCACCCTGTCGCCTTCGACAACCCGTCGCCCCGTCGCCAGGATAAGAGCAAACGCGAGATCGGCCGTTGCTTCAGTCAGAACTCCCGGGGTGTTCGTCACCGGGATTCCCCTCCGCGTCGCGGCGTCCAGGTCGATGTGGTCGAAGCCGACCCCGTTGTTGGCAATGACTTTCAATCCCGGTACACGGTGCAGCAATTCCTCATCGATCCTGTCCGTGATCGTGCACAGGAGCCCCTCCACTCCTTCAACCCCTGCCAGCAGGCTGCGACGGTCGATCGGAATGTCCTCATCGTGCGTTTCCACCTGGTGCTCCCGCGCGATCAGGGAGAGGACTTCTCCCGGCAGGCGTGCAGTTACGAAAACCTTCATTTCGCCCTCCCGATCATGCCTGAAGTCTTTTCAGCGACGGCAGCGCGGTCCGGAATTCCGGAGTCCCAGCCCGGTTCATCAGTTCGAAAATAATCGTCTCGGTCGAACTGATTACCGCTCCGGCATGCTCCAGCCGTCTCAGCCCCAAATCCCTGTTAAAAACACTTCTGGCGCTCACGGCATCGGCCGCAACATGCACGGCATACCCCTGCCGCAAAGCTCCAAGCCCGGTTTGCAAAACACAGATGTGCCCTTCCAGGCCGGCCAGCAGCACGGTCTTTCGCCCGGTCTCCCGCACCCCCTCGGCAAGCTGCGCGTTCTCGAAGCAGTCGAACTCCATCTTGTTGAAAACCCTGGGCAGTGCAACCCGGTCGACGAGTTCGGGCAGGAACCCGCCAAGCTTCCCGGCATTTTGAACCGACAATAAAACGGGAATGTCGAAAATCCCGGCGATTTCGATAAGGGCCGCCGTATTCCTGGAGAGGTTGCCGGATTCGGCACACAGGTCCAGCAGAACCTTTTGGACGTCCACGAGCAGCAGGACGCAATCCCGCGGTTTCAAAGTCTCCATGTATTTCGTCATCGTCGCGCAATCCTTGGAAGCGTAAGTAAGAATATACAATTAAAAGATACTATACGAATTAAAAAACGCCCCTGTCGAGGGCGGCAGCTATGTGACAAAAGCACCTCAGCTCCGTTCGCCGTCGAATAAAGTGCAACCTGAAGAGGGTGTTTTCAAGCGGCCGGTTTGTTTTTCCTGATCGCAGGAAGGCAGCTCTCTTTGGCGCCGGTCGGGTCATACCTGTTGACCGGAGGCAATAGAGCGGCAGATATCTTTCAGATAGGATGAATTGGTCCCGCTTCATTTGGAGCTTTTTGCGTCAAAAACGCCCATGAAAAAAATTTATTGATGCAAAAGATACTTTAGTCGACTAATTGCCGATTTATACAGCCTCACGGTTTTGACAAACGAGCAATGACGATTTAAAGTTTGTCCAGGTGTTTTATCTGTCCTGATTTTTCAGTGATCGAGTTTTCCGATCAACGGTCATAGGGGCTGAAGTAATTCCGACCGTTCTTGTCGATCATTAACGTGTTTTCAGAAATATGATTCTTTCGCCCGGGTAAGCTGCTTTTTCGGCTTAGCCTAAACACGGTCTGTGCCGCTGGGACAGTTCCGTCACAGTCGGGGTAGAACGCGGAGATCGTTGCCTCCACCGACTGAGCCGGCATATCCGACAGAACAGTTGCCTCCCATTCGGGGCGAATCAACACGCTTTCACATGGAGTTGGTGATGAATCAGCCTGCGGAAATCATCCAACCAAAACAATTGATTGGAGAAAGTGCAGTCTTCCTTCAAGAAGTTCGAAAAATCCCCATTATCGCAAAGTACAACTCGAGCGTTCTGATCTGGGGGGAAACAGGTACGGGTAAGGAAATCTGTGCCCAGATGATCCATTGCCACAGTCCAAGGGCAGCCGACTGTTTTATGCCGGTAAACTGCGGTGCAATCCCCGTCGAACTTGCGGAAAACGAACTTTTCGGACACATGCGCGGCGCCTTTACCGGCGCTGTTCCGTCAAAGAACGGCCTGATTCGTGAAGCCGAGGGCGGAACTCTCTTCCTGGACGAAATCGACAGTCTCCCACAACTTGCCCAGGTAAAGCTGCTGCGTTTTCTCCAGGAAAAAACCTATCGACCGTTGGGGTCTCCGCGGGAATGCGCCGCCGATGTGCGCATCATTGCCGCCACCAACATCGACCCCGAGCAGGCGATGCGGTCCGGCCGGCTGCGCCAGGATCTTTATTACCGGCTGAACGTTCTCTCGCTCAGGCTCCCTCCCTTGCGTGAACGCAAGGAGGATATTCCTCTCCTGGCGCGCCATTTCATCAAGAAGTACAGCTCCGAAATGGGCAAGGAGGTCAAAGGGATTTCCTCGCTCGCCGTCCAGAAGCTCCTGTCCTACGAGTGGCCGGGCAATGTCCGCGAACTCGAACATGTCGTGGAACGCGCAATGGTGCTCTGTTCCTTCGAAATCATCAAAGACACCGACATCTCCCTGCCCCAGCCGGAGACGATCGAACTCGGGATTTCCTTCAAGGAAGCCAAGGAAAAACATATCGAGAGATTCGAGAAGATCTATATCGAAGGCCTGCTCATGACCCATCAAGGCAATATCTCGAGAGCCGCGCAGGCTGCAGGCAAACATCGCAGGGCGTTTTGGGAACTTATCAGGAAACACGGCATCGACGTACAGAGATTCAAGAATGAAGGCGAAAGCTCAAGAACTCACCAATCCTCCACTCTGGAGTTCGCAAACCCCGTTTCGAAGATCTCATAAGCTAATCTTGTCCACGATGGTGGATAAATTTGTCCATATCCTTTTCCTGCTCCTGGAAAAGGATAGCGACAAAACCTACCGGGGCGCCAGACAATTGTATCCTATTCAAAACGCTTCAAGAACACTCCCTGTCATTCAAAATATCCTGGATTAGCTACTTTTGCCCGAATTCACTGCGCATTTCTATTCCGCCGCCGTGAGTACGGATGGCTCTCATTGTGGCATGGATGTTGCTCGATATTCGAACCAGGAACACAGGAATGACCTGAAGTGTTCAATTCGCACGCTCTTATAGTTCTCGATTTCATCACCAGCAAAACCATTTCCGCTGCAAGCCGTGCCGGAAGCGATTTCGCCGGAAGACCGGCAAATCCCCGGGGCATGGTTATTCCGCCCCGAAAGGATTCGACCGCAACGGCGCAAGCAGTTCTGTCACCAATTGTAGAAAAAGGGGGCATACTTGAGGCTGCTGTTAGTTCTGTGTCTGGTAAGTCCTTTTGTTTCCGCCAACATGGTATCGACGGCGCTCGGCGCTCAAAACGTGGCCAATACGAACCAAAAGGGCAGTCTTCTCGTCTTTCCAAGGATCGATATCCGGAACAGCATGGACACAGTTATTCAGATCAACAACGACTACGAAGCCGTGAAGCTTAAATGCTTCTGGTACATGCGGCTGCAGCAGGCGGCCGAGTTCGAGCTGGAAATTCCCCGGTCCGGACTTGTGTGGTTCAGTGCGCGTACAGGCGTGGGAACGATCGCAAGCCAGTTTCCCGTCAACATACCGCCCTTCCCGGGCACTGCCGGCGAACTCGTCTGTTTTGCCACCGACGGCATGGGATCGCAGCAGATATCGTTCAACCATCTTTCAGGCACCGCAAAGATATACCAGTTCCTGTTGGGGACTGCGCTGGAATACGGTTCCTGGAACTTTACCGCGCGCGTCCCGTACGGTTGTCCAGTCGGCCCCCCTGGACTGCTCCCATTGACGGGCGATTCCAATGGCTACGATGCCTGTCCCCAGTACCTGGTCTCGCAAGTTCCGGTATACGGGAGCACGCAGGAGACATTCGGACGGATTCGGAACCTGGGTGTCCAGGCGACTCTCTCGCTGTGCAGCAAAGATCTCAGGTCGGATTACAACCAGGTTTATACGAGGGCCAATTTCACCCTCTGGGATGAAAACGGCAACAAGTTCGGCATCGCCTATAAATGTCTCAATACCTGGTTCGAAGGCTACCTTCACCAGCTCGGACCGAGGCCGGACCCCCTTTCGAAGCTCCCGGTGGGCGGCTACGGGGGAGACCTGTTCACCGTGGCCACCCTCCATTCGCCCGTTGCGCGGGTCCGGATCGACGGCGTCCGGAGCACCGGTTGCGAATCGCCCTACTACCTGAAACGGCCAATCACCCAGGCCAACTATAACAAGATCGGCATCGGCCCCACAGGTTCCAGCCAAGCGGTTCCGCTTCTGGGACTTTTCATAAGCAACGAACAGATCATAGCGCCCAAAGGGACGTGCAGCAAAACCGCAACGCTGACCGTCCCCGCTACTGCCGGCTATAACCCGGGAAGCTGCATACGCTACGACCCGACATCGGATGTCATTCCTGAATTTGTGGCGAAAGGCCTCGCGAATTGACGTCGTACTTCGGTCTGCTCGGCAGAATTGAAGAAGTTGGTATTTTTACCCCATACGAGGAGAGTTGTAATGAAGACCTGTTTCATTCGGACCATGTTGTTTTTGTCCATGCTGTTTCTTTTGTGCGGCAACGCGTCAGGCGAAGATGAAAGTGCCCGTCTGCAAGGCAAAGGCAACGAGTACTGGAATGCACGGGCCACATTCGATTGGGAAAAAGTCTATTCGTTCATGTCTCCGGGCGAAAAGCAGCGGAATCCGCCTGAAGAGTACATCAAGACCATGAAGACCAAAAACGCCTTCAAAATCGTCGAATGGCAGGTGCTCGATGCAAAGACGGAGAACGACAGGGGCTGGGTTGAGGTAAAGGACACGCTCGAATACCTGAATTATCCGGGCATGCCTCAGATCAAAAACCAGTTCTGGCAGCCATGGCGCAAGATTGACGGCATATGGTACGCCCTCAACACGGAAAACGCCGATATCCCGCGGCTCCCTCCACACAAGAGAAACGCGGAGGCCGAAAACCACCTCATGAAGCGAGTCTCCGAACTCTGGGTCGCCAAACATGCCGGGGACTGGGCAAAAGCGTACGAGTTTTGCGATCCCGACTTCAAGAAGGCAAACCCCATAGAGGACTTCCTCAAAAGAACCCCCATCTACTCCTATGTGGCCTATGACCTGGAATGGGTCGAGGCAATCAACAAGAAGGGAAGAGCAAAGGTTAACTTTCTGTACCGTTCCAACGACCCGAGTCTGGCGAAAATGGATTCGCTCCAAGCCACCAATTTCGAGAACTGGGTGCTGGTGGATGGCGAGTGGTATCTGAGCATAAAAGAAAAAGCAGAATAGGAGACGAACAGGATGAAAACATCCATCAAAGTGATAGTCGGCCTGCTGGCTGTGTCTGCAATCGGACTGAGCGCCTTCTTGATGACCCGCCAGAAAACAGTTGATGCCCATTCGTCAGTTCCAGCCGCTGCAACTGCGGAAAAGAAATCCAAGCTGCATTTCACCTGCCGCAGCGAAGGATTGCCGCACGATGGTTTCTGGAAAAGCTTTCCGGCGGTCGCCGATGTGACCCGCGACGGCCGGGTTTCGATCGCGTCGCTGGTGCGCAACGGCAACGGGGCATCCGTATGGATTCCGTCGTCTGACTGGCAATGGAAGGAGTCGCGTGCCGGACTGGGACCCGACAGTTCCTGCGGAGGCACCGTGGTATTCGGTGATGTGAACAAAGACGGGATCCCCGACCTGGTGGTGGCGGACGAGTGCAACGGCGTTTTCGTATACCTGGGCGACGGCCAGGGACACTGGAAGGAAGTGACCAGCAAGCTCCGTCCCCAAATAGCGGAAACCTCGGAAGAAAATGAGCAGTTTTTCACCGGAGCAGAAGGCGTTGCAATCGGGGATGTGAATGGGGACGGATTTCCCGATCTGGTGGTGGGCGCCTACGATCAGGGCGGGATCACTGTGTTTCTGGGAAACAGCACCGGCGCGGAGTGGACGGAGACACACCCCACCAATCTGCCAAACTATACCAATGAAGAAGATAAGGGCGGGTACGTACACAAACTGATGCTCGTTGACATAAGTGGCGACGGGAATCTCGACATCCTTGCGAACCATTCCTCCGGTCCCAGGGTCTGGCTTGGCGACGGGCACAACAACTGGCTGTCCTTTTCGAACGGCCTGCCCGAACCCACCACGACGGGGCTGTTCCGCGGCATCGCCATCGGGGATGTAAATGAGGACGGCAAGCTGGATATGATAATTGCAAATGCCGTGAACGGCCCGGAAATCTTCCTGCAAAAAGAAGGCGGATGGGAACGCACACCCGACCCGGTCCCGACGATAAACGGCGGGGCTGTCGATGTGGCGCTCGCGGACATGGATGGTGACGGCCACCTGGATCTCGTCTTTACCGGCCGCCGCGTTAAAGACCCCGGCAACGCATTCGGAGCTTTCATTTTCCGGGGCGACGGGAAACTCGGATGGGAAGAAATGCAGGGCACGGGCCTTCCCGAACGTGGCCTGTCCATCGCATGGGGCCTTGCAGTCACCGATATCGATCACGACAAGATCCCGGACATCATGCTCGCAACGGGAGGCATCGTCCAGCTTCCGGCAAATCCGAAAGTGGACAAGTCGGGTTTTCCGGAAGAGCTTCCTCTTCCGAGAGTCCAGGTCTGGCGCGGAGAAGCCGTGAATTAGCAGCGAAGGAATTCGCATGCCTGTTTTGCGGGCGGCCCGCGATCATCTTTGCACCCCTTTTTGGAGTATGCCCAATGTGGAAAACAATTGCAGCAATGTCTATCTCGTTGTCGCTCCTGATCCTGTTCTTCCCCTGTAACGAGGGACGGACCGAGGACAGCAGGGAACCGGTTGCAAAGGTGGCGGGCCGAACCATCACCGCCGAAGAGATTCAGAAAGCGCTCGGTCCAAAGATTTATCTCCTGGAAAAACAAATCTACCAATTGAAGAAAGAGAAATTGCAGCAAATGATCGGCACCATCCTGCTCGAGCAGGAAGCTGCCGGCAGGAAAGTCAGTTCGCAGGAGCTGATCGACAAGACTCTCTCCCAGGGTGTCGCGGTAAGCCAGGAAGAGATCGACACGGCCCTGAGAGAAAACCGGGACCGTCTGCCCACGGGGATGCCCGAAGCGGAGTTACGTTCCAAGATGGCGGATTATTTGGCCAATCAGAAAGCGTACAAGCGCATTTCCGAATTCACGAACGAACTGGGGGCAAAATTCGGGGTCGAAATCCTCCTGAAAGAGCCCTCTTTGCCCGAAGTCGCTTTCAGCGAATCGGGGGTTGGAAAGGTGGGGCCCGCCACCGCTCCCGTTACGGTCATCGAACTGTCCGATTACCAGTGCTCTGCATGCAAGAAACAGCAGCAGACCAGCCGTTTGCTTCAAGAAAAATATGCCGCGAAGGTTCGTTGGCTTTTCAAACCCCTTCCCCAGGGAATTGACTCCCCTTCGGCGAAGTTCGCGGAAGCCGCCCTTTGCGCCGAAGAACAGGGCAGGTTCTCGGAGTTCAATGATCTGCTGTTTTCAGGCAATTCGGATCTGAACTCCGGCCAAATCCCGGCATTCGGAGAGGCTGCAAAGCTTGATATGGGCAAATTCAACAAATGCCTTTCCGAACGGGTTTACCGGAAAGATGTGGAGAAGAACATCGAGGAAGGAAGAGGGGCCGGGATAAGCGTGACCCCCTGTTTCGTGGTGAATGGGAAATTGGTCCAGGGTGGACCCACAATGGAAGAATTTTCGGTCATGATAGATCAGGCCCTCAAGGAAGCGGCTTCCCAAAAAGGATCGAAGGTTGCCAACAGCTCATCCCGAAAATGAGGTTTTCTTCTGAGGCCTCGGCCGGATCTCAGAAACCAGTCTGCAGGCCGCCGGGCAAGGGCGGCCGGCCGGGGGAGGCACAGCGATGAAGCAGATAAGAGTTCTACAGATAAATCTGAGTCGCACCGGCAAAGTCGGTGCGGCGCTTCGGAGCCTATTTCAGTCCGCCCCCGGTTTAAATTACAGGTGCGCTCAGGAAAGCACGGATTTTCTCAGTTCGGCGGGCCCCAAGGCGATCAAGGACATTGCCCTGAGCATGAGTCCGGATGTACTCATTCTGACGGCACGGCCCTCCGAACTGAGCCGATTTCGTCCCATCTACGAATCCCTCAGCCCCACCGGCGCAAGCATTCCCGCTATCGCTTTCATGGAAAGCAACGATTTGTCCAACATCACTGCAGTATTTCTGCAAACCGGAGCGATTCTCACCGTCACGGATCATTTGACGTCTCTCGATATCATTTCGCTCGTAACGGGTCTATCCGATAAAAGCGAGCCCGCATTGCTGACTGCCAACAGGCGGGAGGGTGCAACGCCCAAGCAGCTTATCGGGGAGAGCGTGGTCTTTCTCGATGAAATACGGAAGATACCCATTATTGCAAAATACAACTCCAGCGTGCTCATCTGGGGAGAAACGGGGACGGGGAAAGAAATCTGCGCCCAGATGATCCATTTCCACAGCCCCAGGGCCGCCAATCCCTTCATTCCCGTAAACTGCGGCGCGATTCCGGTGGATATCGCCGAAAACGAGCTTTTCGGCCATACGCGCGGCGCCTTCACCGGTGCGGTGCCCTCCAAGCCCGGCCTGATCCGGGAAGCCGAAAGCGGAACACTTTTCCTCGACGAGGTCGACAGCCTGCCGCCGCTGCTCCAGGTAAAGCTTTTGCGATTCCTCCAGGAAAAGACATACCGCCCCCTGGGCTCTACGCGGGAGTTTCCCGCCGACGTGCGCATCATAGCCGCCACCAACATCGATCCCGACCAGGCGCTGCGTTCAGGACGGCTGCGCCAGGACCTCTACTACCGGCTCAATGTGCTCTCGCTGAGACTGCCGCCCCTGAGGGAACGTAAAGAGGATATCTCCCTGCTCGCCCGCCACTTCCTGGACAAGAATGCGTCCGAGACATTCAAATCGCTGGACGGCATATCCGCCCAGGCGATGCAAAAGCTCCAGCTCCACGACTGGCCGGGAAACGTGCGCGAGCTGGAGCGCGTGATCGAGCGCGCCGTCGTTCTCTGTTCCGGCAAAATGATCGAAGAGTATGACATCTATCTTCAAAAGCATGAGACGATCGACGACGGGGCCTCTTTTAAGGAAATAAAGGAAAAGTACGTGGAACAGTTTGAAAAAAGTTATATAGAGAAGCTCCTTCTCGTCCACCACGGAAACATTTCCAAAGCCGCCCAGGCAGCCAAGAAACACCGCAGGGCGTTCTGGCAGCTCATCCGCAAGTACGGCATCGACGCGGATAAATACAGGGTGAGGAAAGAAATCTAGTCACGGCGCCTGTCCGTGACGGGCATGTCCAATCGGACAAACAGGCGCATCCCGGTTGACAAATGCATCCCACCTGAAACCGGCTCTCAGCAAGGCCCTCACCACCAACCGGACACCATCGAAGACAAAAACATCTTACCTTCCCGCCTCATCTCATAGTCAGGACGAGCCACGAAGGTTCCCTATCTGATACAAATCACATAAGTCACCAAGAATACTATGATTATTTTATCACCATCCATTTCCCCCCAATGGCATGGATGTTGCTCATTATTCCGGTCAGAGATGGCAAGTCCATCATATCCAACTGCAGGTGCAGACAACCCTGCCATATCGCTGGAACCCAGATTTCCTATCTTCGATCGGCACAAGGGGCCAGAGGCGGAACACAGGGCCACCAAGAGCATACCTGGAGGCCGCAGATCGCCTGTCTCATTCCCGCATGTCTGGACTCCCTCCCGATAAAAAGATTGGCTTGCTCCGAACGCAACGCCGGAAGTGTGTGCACCAAAAGGAGGAGATCCGGCCGGAGCGGAACATTAGAGAGCCCGTAAAAAATCAGGAAAGGAGGTGGCCTCCCAGAACTGCCAGTTTCTTAGGTGTGTAACGGATGTTGTTGAACAATGTGCCAGGTATTCCCCTACTCGAGGAGGAGGAAAGATGAAAAAGTTACTTATCTGCATGATAGCTTTAACCTTTATGCTCGCTGGGATGATCGGCATGTCTTCAGCGGCGCAAAATGTTGCCAACGACACCCAGAAGGGTTCGCTCCTGGTCTTCCCCAAAATCGACGTCAGTGACCACAAGGACACAATCGTCCGTATCTGTAACGACTACAGCGCTGCCATCCATATCAGCTGTTTTTGGGTAAATTCGATTCTCCAGAACCTGGGCTTCGATTTCACCCTGTACGGCAACCAGTGCACCTGGTTCAGCGCGAAGTACGGCAACTCCGAACGCCGCCAGTTTGATATTCCCCCGTTCCCGATCGCATTCGGCCCCGGCCACCCCGGCATTCCTGCAACGGGTTTTGCCGATTCTTTCACTGGTGAATTGAAGTGCTTCGCCAGCAACGCCGACACAAGCCGACCGATTTCTTTTAACCACCTGTTTGGCACTGCGGAAATCATGTTCGGCACGGATGACAACATCCTGATGTACGGCTATCCTTCCTGGAACTTCACCGCTCGCGGCGTTGCCAGAGGCGCTGGCGTCGGCACGATCGGAGAGCTGAAACTGAACGGACAGGCCGGCTACTTTGATGCCTGCCCTGCTTACCTGACCACCGAATACCTGCCGCCTGTCATGGGTCTCGTCCAGGGCACAGAAATTGCCCTTGTCCCCTGTATTCAGGACATGCGCCAGGACGGCACGGGCGTTTCCACAAAGGCCAAGTTCGATATCTGGGACATGAACGGAACCAAGACAGGAACGGCATGGAAGTGCGTAAACACCCTGTTTGACGGCTTTCTGGCTCCCGCGGGCCACTTTGGCAGCGGCTTCACCCCCGGGACCGATCCCTGGACCGGTCTTCCCATCGGTGCTTACGGCGGTTCCTTCTTCGTCCTCAACAATTTCTCCTACGCTCCGAACTGTTCCTCGGGCTTCTGCTGTAACGACAACGGCCGCATCCGTGTGACCGCCGTTGCCAGCAGCCAGTGCGAGTCCCCTTACTTCTATAACTTCTGGCGCGACTTGACGATCGATCAGTCATACTTGAACCTGCCCTCACCGATTCCCGGACTTGCTGTCTACTACTACATGCTCCTTGGTGTTGGACCCGTAGGCTCAACGAAGAATACCTCCTTCGTCGGCACAATCATCAAATACGGTGTGGCTTCCGGGTGCGGCGACGGAGAAGACTGCCACATCGGAATTTCCCCATACGCCAAGAACCTGGCCGGCGCCGGCTGCGATGGTACCGGTAACATCAAGTACGATGGGGCCAGCAACGTAATCCTGGAATTTGCGAAGTAAACTCACTCAAAGGGACCGGGGCTTTTCCCGGTCCCTCCCCACGTTCGGCCAGCGATCCGTAAGGCTGGGAAGCTCCGACGGCCCTCCCCCAAGGGGCTCCAGGCACTTCAATCAATCGATTTTCCAGCTGATGCGCGATCGCCTTTTTCATGAGCAGGGTCTCACAAGGAAGCTAACTCTCGGAACTTCTATCGGGCTGGAAATTACGGAGGTGCTCCGATGCGTAAAGAAACTATTGTTTCGATCCTCATCTTTATCTCGGTCCTGCTGGTCGGGGGATTCGGCCCGGCCCTTGCCCAACAAGACAACCCGGTCGCGTCCGAAGCCTCATCCCGCACCGGAACAAAGTGCGCAGAGGGAGAGATCCTGGTAAAGTTCAAGGAGACGGCTTCCGTCAAGGCTTCGGTCGAACGGACATCCCCGAAGGTCCTTTCCGGTTCGTCCCACCTCTCCTCCGGTACCCAGAAAGCCCTGAACCAGGTCGGCGCGCAGGTCAAGAAAGCCTATCTCAAAACGGGGATACATCTTTTGAGTGTCCCACAGCATCTGACCATGGAACAAACCATCGACGAACTCTATCAGAGCGGGGAAGTCGAATTTGCCGAACCGAACTACCTCGTTCACGTGGATCGCACTCCCAGCGACCCTCTGTTTTCAGATCAATGGGCACTGCAGAACCTCGGCCCCAAAGACAGCTCCAGCTCCATAAAGACGGACGCGGACATCGATGCGACCGAAGCCTGGCAACGGGCTATCAATGCTTCCAACACCATAGTGGTCGTCCTCGATACCGGGGTCGACTATACGCACGAAGACCTTGCGGCCAACATATGGACAAACCCGGGCGAAAAGGACGGGCAGACCGGAATTGACGACGATCATAACGGGTATGTGGACGATCTGCACGGTATCAACACGGCGGACAGCACCTCGGACCCGATGGATATAGACGGACACGGAACCCACTGCGCGGGGACTATCGGCGCCGCGGGAAACAACGGGACAGGGATAGCGGGCATCGGGTGGAAGGCCCAGATCATGCCCCTCAAATTCATGACCCACGAGACCGGATACATCAACAGGGCAATCGAGTGCATCAACTACGCGCTCGCCATCAAGGAAGCCAACAATTATCCCCGGATGATCTTTAACATCAGCTGGGGGTTTGAAGGCACGTTCCCCCAGTCCCTCTACAATGCTTTCGTTGCCGCCCAAGAGGCGGGGGTGATCATGGTATGCTCGGCCGGCAATGGCGGAAAGAATGCGGACGTCACGGCGCACTGGCCTTCATCGTTCAACATGGACAACATCATCCGCGTCGGCGCATCGGATGCCAACGATCAGAAGGCGAGCTTCAGCAATTACGGCATAACCGCAGTGGACGTATTCGCTCCCGGAGTTGAGATCCTGAGCACCATGCCGGGAAATACCTATGAGAAGTTCAGCGGTACATCGGCAGCCACCCCGTTCGTCACCGGCGCCTGCGCTCTGCTCTGGTCGCTTCGGTCCGATCTGAGCTGGGACCAGATCAAGGCCAACCTTCTCAACGGGATCGAAAACGGAAAGACCCCTGGCGCGCTCTTGTCGAAATGCCGCACCAACGGACGACTGAACCTGGCCAACGCCATGCAGGTCAAGAATAAAAACCTCCCGGGCATTTTTTCGATAAGCCCTTCGACGGGGCAAATGGGAGACGCAATCACCCTTACCGGATGGGGATTGACAAACGTATACCAGCTTCAGTTCCTGAACACACAGTTCCCGTATCAGCCCACCGAAATGAGCTATGACGGCAAGTCATTGACCCTGCAAATCCCCGAGGGGCTCCCGTTCGGAGTGGGATTGCTCAAGCTGGTCACATGGGACGGCACGAACAGGGGGGTCGCTTTCCGGTCCGGACTGGTCCCGAAAACAGCCGGAATGACCATGCTGGATCATGCTTTCGCGGCAAGCGCCCAGATCGGGCAGGACGTCTGGATCATCGGAGGCTTGACCTCTGCGGGGCAGACTCCCTATGTGGAGCACTATGACCTGCAGTCCGGGTCTTCCAATTACGGCCCGGTAGTGCCGACCGCCCTCACCTACTCTTCCGCGGCGGCCATCCGGGGCAAGATTTATGTCGTCGGAGGAATGGACTGGACCACGAAGAAAGCGTCCAACAAGCTCCAGATATTCGATACTTTCTCGAAACAATGGGGCAAAGGCAGGAATTTCCCCTTTTTCATATGCCAGAGCGCAGCCGTTGCAATGGATGACGACCGGCTGTACGTGTTCGGCGGGACCAACGGAGCGGGGAAGGCGGTCAATACGACATACATCTATAACCCCGATGCAAATACATGGACGGCCGGAGCACCAATACCGACGGCCACGACTCTCCCCACCGCCGTCCGTATCGAAGGGACTCCCTATATCATGCTCATGGGGGGCTCATCGAAAGGCGGAGGCGGACGGGCGCTAAACCTCGTCCAGATTTACAATACCGAAACCAACGAGTGGCAGGCCGGTCCGAACCTGCTCAAAGCCAGGTATGGCGCCGCTTCGGTATTCAGCAAGAGCGCTTTCTGCATGTTCGGCGCGGGAAACAACGACACGGGGATCGTCGACGGCGAGTACCTGAATGACACCAAATGGCAGACCGCTCTGTTCCCCGACAGGAGTCTCCTGGGTGCGATCGCTTTAAAGTACTTCGGAAACATCTTCGTGATCGGCGGGAAAAACCCGGCAACAGGCGCATGTTCGAATACGGTGTGGTCTTTCCAGTACGGCTCCTCAGTACCTTATTGATCGAGATTCAGGAAGCCTGAATGGAGAAGCGCCAGACCGCAAAACGGCTGGCGCTTCTCCGTCTCCTAATAAGAACAATGACATAAGGACTTTACTCCAATCATTCCCAATTTTTGCATAGCCATTTGCAATTACCAATATATTGTTTAAATTGACTATATCTTTTACCCTATTTATACCCCATAAAATCCCCCCCCATTTATCGTCTCCCCGCTTTGCGATATTCATCCAGGTAATTATATTCGCCCCATAGCACATCAGGCTTGGCTGATTTGTCCTGCTTGTATCGTCGTATAACATTCTGCAACCAATGATTTAAGAACATTTTAAATAAACTGAAGCATTAAACACTTTACAAATCTTTACATTCATGTTCGGCCGTCGAGCGCTGCCTGCTGCATTTGTGTTTGCATCAGGACTGAGCTTTGTAACCGAGTTGGCGGAGCTGTAACCAAAACGACACAGTTGTCAGGGAGGCTGTTATGGGAATCTTTTTTCGTCTTGTAGTGATCTCATTTTTTCTCGCTGCCCTGTATGAGATAGACTTCCCGTTGATAATGAGTGCGGCGATACTCCTCGTATTTGCGCTCCTCATGCTAATGCGGGTTCTTCGCGTGTGGGCGGTCGGCGCAACATTCATCCTCGTATTCTGGGCAATCGCTATAAACCTGGGTGAAGCCCCGGCCTACTCTTCTTTAGCGTCGACCGGGGGTGTGAAAACAATTTCAGAAAAGATCAAAGCCGTATCGCACGATATTTCCAACTCACCCGGTAGCGCCATTGCCAAAACAGGCACCGTAGACGAACAAATCCAGGCCCTTAATCTTCTGTTGGTCTGCGGCGTAATTCAAAAAGAAGAGGCCGGCAGGATCAGGAGATCCATTGTAGAACGATATGTTGACCGTACCGATCAGTCATCTGTAGTTCCGGGCACGGCGGAAGCAGCCCCGAATAAGGGCAAACCGGAATAAAAGGAGCATCTGTCAACCATAAAGGAACTCCGGATAGTTATCACTGCATAAGAGAAAACATCAATGATCAGTAATTCGAATTGACGCCAATAAATACAGAAAGATCATCATGCTGGTAAATTTCTGGTCGAATGATTCCGTTGAACAGGGCGGTACTCAAACAGGAACAAACGTCAAGGTCATCAGGAAACTGGCCGGTCCGATAAAAAAGATCCTGCGCCGCTTAAACTGGCTGTTCCTGTTGACGGTACTTGTCCCGACAACCCTGGCCACTCTCTACTACGGCATAATTGCCTCGGATGTATATATTTCCGAGTCCCATTTTGTAGTTCGAAGCCCGCAACGGCCGTCTTCCGCATCCAGCTTCGGACACCTCCTGCAAACAGCCGGTTTTTCCCACGCCCAGGATGATGCCGCCGCGGTAAATGATTTTCTCACATCCCGTGATGCCTTGCATGAACTCGATAAGCAATTATCGCTCTCGAAGTCCTTCAGCAACACGGGAATTGACCGAATCAGCCGGTTCGGCGGTTTAGACTTCGATCTGAGCTTCGAGAACCTGTTCAAGTACTTCAACAACAAAATCATCACCGTCACCCTCGAGAATTCGTCTTCGATCATCACCCTGCGCATTTCCGCCTTCAGTCCGGAAGAAGCCTACCGCATAAATACGATGCTTCTGGAAATGAGCGAAGACCTGGTCAATCAGCTGAGCAAGCGCGCCAAACAGGACATGATCCAGTTCGCCCTCGCGGAGGTCTCCCTGGCGGAATCGAAGGCAAAGGAGGCATCGGTTGCCCTCTCGCAGTATCGTACGAGGAATGCCATTTTCGATCCGAAAACACAATCGGGGATGCAGCTCCAGGGGGTTCTCAGGCTGAGGGAGGAAATGATCAACGCCAAGACCCAGCTCGCGCAAATTCAGTCCGCCAGCGAGCACAACCCTGCCATCCCCGTACTGCAGCAGCGCATCAAAGCCCTGGGAGCCGAGATCGATGCAGAAACGGCCAGAGTGACGGGTTCGCAGGAATCTTTCAGCCTGAACAGTCCCGAATATGAACGGTTGGAACTGGACAGGGAATTTGCCGGAAAGCAACTGACAACAGCGCTGGCAACTCTTGAACAGGCCCGCAACGAAGCCATGCGCAAGCAGTTGTACCTGGACCGCATAGCGCAGCCGCTCAAGCCCGACATTGCCATAGAACCGCGCCGGCTGAGGTCCATCGTTACGGCATTGGTGATAGGGCTTCTGAGCTGGGGCGCGCTGAGCATTCTTCTTGCGGGGGTGCGCGAACACCATGATTGATAACACAATGCCGAAACCAGCTGTCCCCTCGCTGGGAAGGT
>JAEZXS010000350.1 GCA_023442755.1 Pseudomonadota bacterium
ATGGTGGAGTAGGGCAGGACCAGGGCCATTCTTCCCATCAACCGGTCCATTTCCACTTCGTACCGAACCACTATGCAAACATCCGTCGGCGGGATGATCGTGGCAAACTGCGGGTTGACCTCGGACCGGACGAAGTTGAATTCAATCGGGACGACCGGCTGCCAGGCCTGTTCCATATCGGCCAGGACCTGCTTGACGACCTTGTTGATCACCTTGTATTCGATCGAGGTAAAATCCCGGCCCTCGATTTTGTAGGTGCTTTTGCCCGATCCGCCGAAAAAGCAGTCGACCAGGTTGAATATCAGGCGGCTTTCGATCATGAAAAGTGCGTGACCGCGCAGAGGATCCAGCTTCAGTATGTGAAGACTGGTGGGGACGGGCAGGGTGCGGGTGAATTCGCCGAATTTTATCATCTCGGCCTGGCATACGTTCACGTCGAGTATTCGCCGCAATGCCCCGGAAAGTGAAAGACGGTAGATTTTTGCGAAACGGTCGTTGATGATATCCAGCGTAGGCATTCGGCCGCGCACGACCCGGTCCTGGTTGGTCAGGTCGAACGGCCGAACGTCGCTTGTCTCTTCGACGCTTTCTTTTTTGGCGGTTTCTATATCGCCGTCGTCCAGCCCTTTTAATAGGGCATCGACTTCATCCTGTGAAAGGATCTTCTCCATCTTGCGACTGCCTGTCCTTTACTGGATTAGAAAATCTGTAAAATAGAGGTCTTCCACCTGTCCTTTGTGCAAGGAGCGGTTGAGGGCGGCAATGATCTGCTGTTTCAGGCTGGCCTTGTCCTCGGGCCTTATTATTTCTTCAGTTTCCTTGCTGGTCAGGATCGTCAGAATTATGTCCCTCAGTTCGAAGTTCCTGGCTTTGAATTCCTCTTCGCTTGGCTGATTGCTCATCTTCGCTTTCATGGCGACTTTGAGGAACCGTTTCCCGCCTGGGTCGCTCAGATTGACTATAAACGTATCCATTTCATGGATAATGATGACATCCGGTTTCTTGGCGGCTTCTGAGGCCTGCTGGGGTCCGTGGGGCATGAAAAACTTGAAATAGGCGAATGCTCCACCGCCCGCCAGTACCAGCACGAGAACAACCGGGATGATGATTTTCATCTTCGATGATTTGGGCTTTGGATGCGCCTGCTGTTGTTCGTCTTCTTCTGGAGGCATCCCGTACGGCTCCTTTTCTGGGGTGATTGGATAGAAGAACTGTCGATTTCATGCTGCTTCAGAGCAATGACCATGCCAGAATGAAAGGAGGCGTATTTCCAATGAATTATGAAAGCGGAGCGGAATGCCGTAACCGTGAAAAGAGCGCCCTGCCTGACCTTTTCGTCAATAAATTGGAGCAATTCCCCTGACGCCCCCCCGGCTGTCGACGGCTCCCCTTCAAGGTCAAGCTTTTGACGGAGCCCTCCTTTGGCATAATTTTCCTTCGACCATCCGTTAGGAAAAAACTGCACGCCCGTTCCAGCAATTTTTTCCCTCTTCATCCGGCCATCTTTGTGGGGTGGAATCATAAGTGGCTGAAAATAGGTAAGTTATTAAATAGAGCCGGGCTGGTATCACTTTTGCTCAGGGAAGTTGGCGACGGCTTCAGAGCCGTCTCCGAAATACACATGTGCAAGGAGAGGCAAATGGCATTTGATAGCACCAGTTCAATTTCAGGCCTGCTCGGTTCCGGTCTGGCGACGAACACCCCAACGACTCCTTCGACGTCATCCACGGCGAGTTCGTTCGACATGAACTCTTTTCTTAAAATGTTCCTCACGCAGTTGCAATGCCAGGACCCGACCAATCCGATGCAGTCCTACGAACTAGCCTCACAACTTGCACAGTTCACGACCGTTCAGCAGCTCACCAATGCAAATGCCACGCTCAGCAATCTCCAGACTTATGCCGGGGCTATGAACAATGCCGACATGGCCTCCGTGGTCGGGAAGAATATCAGTGCACAGAAAAATACCATTGATGTCAGTTCGGGCGCCGCTTCCGATCTCTCGTTTCAACTGGGGTCGGCCGGTAATGTGACGGTTACGATACAGGATGCGGACGGCAACACCATTTTCACGGAAACCAGGTCATCCCAGAGCGCAGGAAACTATAAGGTGGGATGGAATGGCAAGGATCAAAGCGGTGCCGCCGTTTCTGATGGATCGTACACCTGCACCATCAGTGCAGTCGATTCGTCCGGAACATCGACGACGATCATTCCCACCGTCCAGGGCCAGGTCAACGCATGCAACCTGAATTCGACCAGCCCGTACTACATCCTGAGCGACGGTACCAAGGTGGCGGCGGCGGATGTAATCACAATTTCTACAACTCAGTAAAGTTCATCGTTTCGAATCGGGTATGTGTTTGTACGAATCGGGTTACAGATAAACAAAAAGGAGAGACAAAATGGGACTCAGTAATGCCATGTTTACGGCGGTAACGGGACTGAGCGCGTTCGGGAATGCCTTGTCGGTCGTGAGCGATAATGTCGCCAATTCCAATACAACCGGCTACAAGACGAGCAGCGCCCTTTTCGGCGACATGGTGAGCGGCTACCTGGCCACTCAGTCCACCGACGTCGAATCGGCCGGCGCAGGTACCGAACTGCTCGGCATCGCGAGCGATTTTTCCACCGGTTCGACCGTGCAGACCGGCACATGGTCAAACGTAATGATCCAGGGAAACGGTTTCTTCCAGGTGCAAAACACGGCGGGCGTCGATTACTATACGCGCGACGGATCGTTTCGGGTCGATTCGACCGGAGCGCTGACCAACATGCAGGGGGATAGCGTAATAGGCTCCGACGGCAACCCCATTCAAATCGAAGCCGATCCTACCACTCCTGTATACACGAACTATTCCATCGATAAAACAGGTGGTATTTACGGCACCCTTCCCGGAAATGGGGGGCAAACCCTGATTGCCACTCTCCGGGTCAGCACGTTCCCCAACCCGCAGGGACTCGTCCGCGACGGCGGCAACCTGTATTACCCCGGGCCGAGCGCGGGCGCGGCGGTTGACGGCACGGCAGGTACGGGCCAGAACGGTCAGATCACCTCTGAGGCGGTCGAGGGCTCCAACGTCGACCTGGCAACGCAGATGGTGAACATGATCATGTACCAGTCCGATTACTCTGCAAACTCCAAGTCGATCAGCACGGCCAACAACATGATGGATGCGATACTGAACTTGATCAGGTAGTTTAGTACCAACCTGAATATCGAGGCATAGAGGGGCGGCTTTCGAGCCGCCCCTCCCTTTGCGTCCGGCCGGAAGTGCCTATAGGCAGGGGTCGGACGGCTATGAGATCTCATTCGGACAGGTTGCATTATAAGTTGCATGCAGTGTATTTCCAAACATAATACGAAGCAGGTGGATTCAATGCGTCCGCATTGGAATCGATAGCATGGCAAACTCTAAAGAATTTCTTTGCTTTTATTCGTTTTAATATATAATCAACTTCGTATTATCCACCCGAAAAAGAGCTATGTCTTCCCAGATCCTGGAACTCTCAAACATAAACTTATCCTGCTGTTAAAAGAATACATATAGACACATTGCCTTTAAAGCAATGTGCCGGTTTGGATAGTGCCGGTTCTAGAAGCTACCTGGCGGCCGGAAAGGAGTTTTCAGGCTGAAGGAAGTGCCCTTCATACATGCAGGAGAAGACGCCATGAACAAAATCCCGCGCTCCCGACTGTGGTTTTCAGGCATCATGTGTGTACTTGCCCTGGCGGCGTGCACTACCCGCACGTTCCGTCCAAACCTGGCCAACAGCATGGATGATGCAGCATCCGTGCACCTGGCCGTCTTATCGGTTGCCCCCTGGAAAGAATGTTGCGACGCGATGCAACCCAACTTCAAAATGAGCGCGGATGATGCAGTGAAAGCATCCGTGCGCTCAACCATGGCTCTTACGCAGAAGTACCTGGATGTGATTGGAGCGAACGCGAAGGTGGTGTTGCCGGGCACTTCGTTCACTAATACCATGACGACACGCTTCGCGGACGGTACGACAACCATGACTAAGGATGAGAGCAGAATAACCAATTCGGGAGATATTTCTAAAGTATCTGCGCCAGCTGCTGTAAACCGGACAGCGTCACAACTGCCCCCGACCGACTCGCCGTTTTCCAAATCGGATCTGGATATCGGCGCAATGATGCAGTACCGGGTGGCCACAGCAATCTACCAGGAGGTCCAACTGCTCAACCGGTACATAAAAGATGCGGCAACTTACGATGGGTGTACGCCCTACCTGGTGCGGCTGCAGATTAGCCTGCTTCCAAAGAAAGAAAACGAGCCCTATGATGCATATATGAATCTTTCCTTCTTTTTGGGGGATTTTGGGACGGAACTTCCCCCCACAGCTTCAGGAGGTCGTGGAGTTCACGTCATTCCACTGCTGGTCACGGACGACATCGAGGCTGCACTCCAGAGCCGCACCGTCAACCAACTGCAGCAGTTCTCCCTGGCCCTTGCAGGAATCGTGAGCGGAGTCGGTTTTGGGACAGATTTTCAGAGGGTGAGGGACCAACTCGTCTCTGCGATGGGACGCGACCTCAACAGCACCTTTACAATCGCAAGAGTGTCGGAGAACACGATCAGGTGTCGGATAGGAGCGCAGAACGATCCTGAATCCAGGTTTGCCATGGTTCCCCAGACGCATAACGCCAGCGTGTTGGTCCTTGTCCCACAAACCGGTTCCAAGGAGGGCAATCGGAATAAACGAGACATAGTCCGGATAGCGGCAAAGACCACCCTGACCAATGCACTGAACGGAAAGGACCTCGAGGCGGGCTCAAGAGACGAGATCAGAAAGAGGATGGAACAGGCCTTCAGCGAACGGAAGATGAATGTGAATCTTACAGACGGTGACGTCCGCTATATTCAGCATTGCATCGCTGCGAATGACTGGGGAGGTTTCAATTCCATCATGGAACGGCTCTGCAGCAGTGACGAACCAAAGCGCCGGCATTCCCGCGAATACCTCTGGTTGGATATGGTCGCCATCCGGAACTGGAGTCCTTATTCATCGGCAACTTTTTCCTTGCCCCAGGCGCCTGCCTGCTATGCGGCCCTGGATGAACAGACGAGTCCTTTCATTGAGGACGGAAAGAATTCGGCGGTGGTGAACCTGCGCGGTGGGAAGAGCCTGGACCTCAAACAGATTGCGGCGACGCTGGAGGTAAGCGGCGCCGGCGGCCCGCCTGGGCCTGTCAAACTGGCGCATTCCGAAGTCAGGACCACCCCGAATGGAATTCAGATAATTTTCCCGTCCCTGTCAGCATTGAAATTGATAGACGGCAAGAAGAAACCGGGTCCTGACTGCATCAAATTGATCGTAATCAGGCCGGGCGACACGACGCCATATTCCGCCAATTGCCTCTATGTCCCACCGCAAAATCCAGGCAATATGGAATCAGATAAACCTCAGTTCACCCTTTCGACACACGCCAGCGTCATTATTGCAGACAATGACCGCAAGGCAAGAATGACGATAGTGTTTTCGGGAAAAGCCGGCGAGGCGGGCATCTTTTTCAACGTCAAAGGAGCTGAAGTTCAGGTGGAAGGCAGTGGCGCCGGTCCCGTGGTAATCCCGATGGACGACGGCTGGAACGCGAACGGCCCCGGGCTTGTGAGCCTGGCCTTCAGCAATCTTGACCCCGGATGCCCCGTCACGATTTCAGCAAAAGAGGCGGGGACGACTAAAAACGTTTCGCCGCTGGTGTTGCCGGTTAAGCAGACCAAATGATCAGGGTCGGCAATTGACTCCGCCATAAGAGCTAACGTTTGACGTGCGCTTGAAAAGGGGACGGTGAAGAACCTTGCTCTTCGCCGCCCCCTCGATGTCAGGCAAAAATACTCAGGCTGTGCTGCCCGTTGTTCGTCTGAGGGTATACCGGAGCTGTACGGGGCTTTTCTGAAACGTTTCTCACTTTGGGCGCCGAACCGGAGCCGGTGGTCTTTCCCTCCTGCTTTCCCCATTCGGGATTCCTGCCTTCTCCTGCTTTCCGTCCATCCACGTCGACCATGAACTTCCCAAGCACCATTCCCTGATCCTGGAAATCCGCCCTCAGTTCGGGCGTGTTCTTCAAAAGTGCCTGCCGTGCAGGTTCGTTCTCGGTCATGACCACCGCGGAAACCTCGTCCTTCTTGGTCTGGACCTTGATGCTCATCTTGCCGAATTCCTGCTGGTCCATTTCCAGCACAAGCTGTCCGCTGCCGCTCCGCGCCTGTTCCTGGTAGTTTTGAACGAGTTCCACCATTCTGTTCGGGTCGTACTGTTGCGTCTGGTTCTGTCCCAGCGACGTCTGGATGTTGGGCATCGCTATCCGGCTTTCCTGGAAAGGAGACACCTCGTTGTGCAACCCGGGAAACTGGGAAGCATCGAGCCTTTCCGTGCTCTGCTTCTCGGTCTCCTTTGCAAGGACCGTCATGTTGTGCAGCACGCTTCCTTCGCTCAGGCTGTTCTGCGCCGTTTTCGTTCCTGCCTCCGCGTGCTCGACGCTGGTCGAAACGGTCCTGGCGTTGAGTTCCTCGATCATCGACGCCAATTTTTCAGCGGGCGCATCCAGGCCGGACAGCTGATTCTGGGTAACGGTTGAAGCGGCCGTTTCGGTTGTGCCGGCAGATGAAGACGAGGTGAATACCTCGGCTGCAGATTCCGCTTTGGTTTTATTCGCCTGCGTCGTTCCGGAGGAAGAAGCCGACGCGGAAACAGTTGCCGCCGGCTTGGACGCGACCGGCTTGTTTGCCGTCGGAGCCTGGGGGGCGGCTGCATTCACATCGGAGACCTGAGCTTGGTGGGCGGCTGCATCTGCAGCGGAAACAGGAGCCTGGGCGGCAGTCGTGCTAACACTGGGGGCCGGGACCTCGGTATTCGCTGGAGGCGCTCCGGAAGTCGGTGCTTTCAGAACCGCAGCCTGTGTGGCGCTTGAGGGCGCAGCCTGCGCGAAGGAAATGACCTCAGGCTGTGCCGTGGCCTGGGCCGCCATGTCCGCGAGGACTGTGGGGGCAGCATAATCCTGGCCCTGTTCGGGCTTCGGCGGTTCACTGACCGATGTGAGTTCTTTCTCATCCGGCGTCGACAGCGTCTGCTTGTCCGCTTCCACCATGTCCTTTAGCCTGTCCGCGACGGAGTTGTCGACCTTTTTGGCGGCGTCGGCCGTCTTCTCCTTCACGCCGAAAGCGTCCTGTTTGCCGTCTCCGGCGTCAGGTTTGTTATTCAGCGGGTCCGAATCATCCGAGAGGAAGGACGGAAGAGAGAATGTGGTCATGCTCTGCGTCTGGCCCGACTTGGGTGAAATGGCAGTCTGACCGGTGATCTGAACGTTATCGCTCGAAGCATCCGTAAGCCCCGTCTGAGCCGGGTTTTCGACCGGCTGCTGCAGAATCTTGTCTACCAGTTCCCTGACCTGATCGGCAGTGTAGGAGCCCGACGTTTTGATATTGAGCCCGGCCGGAAGGCCGTCTGCAAACTTTACGGTCGCCTGACCGGAATTTGAGCTTTTGGAAATTAACGAAACCAGTATTGCATTGACCTGTGACGCAGGAATCTGTTCCTGGTTGCCTGCACTGACGGAAGGGGTGGCACCGTCGAGAAGGGCCTTGAAATCTTTTAGCGATATCTGTCCGTTGGTTTGAAGAGCCTTGCATGCCTTGATCGTTTCTGCCGGGTAGTGCAGTTTCGTCAGGATAGTCTCAGCCACCATGGGGTCCGGGATGTAGAGTTGCCGGGCGTTTTTCGCACGGGTTTTCAACTGTGCGATGTGCGTCCTGGCATCGGTTTTCTGCGTCCCGGATTTTTCGGGTGCAGCCGGTGCTTCGGGGGCCTGTGCATTGGCCGGACTCTGGGGGGCGTTCTGACTGGTCGGGTCAGTCGCGTCACCCTGGGGAGCGGGTGCATCTTTGGGGGCGGCCTCGGATTGGTTCGCAGCTGTGCGCTCCGCAGTATCGGTCTGCTTGGATGCGGTATCTGCCGGTTTCGGCGATTCCTGCGTTTTTTCAGCGGGCGCCGCCCCGGCATTTGTCCGGGCGGCTCGTGACGGCTTCACCTGTCGTTGCGCATTGCCGGAAGCGGTTTCCTTTCCGGAGGCCGGCAGAAACTTCTGCAATTCGCCTGCAAAATCTGAGTGGGATATCTCTTTCCCGATTTTTTCGTGTTCTTTGCCGAGATAGGATGACAGCAACAACGATGCGCTCACTTGACTCGACTGCATACTTTTTCCCCGTTAGGATTGAAGGATAAATTTCCGCAATAGTGAGGAGCAATGATGATGCCAGCCTGGAGTCGCTAAAAAATAGAATTAAATTCGGTGACTTAATGTTTGAAGTAAAAAAACTTTTGGGGGATTGGGAGAGCGGAGAAGGAATTTTTTTCTGGTTGACCGCGCAAATTTTTCCAAGTTCCGGGTGCGGGGGAAATAAATTCCCCCGCCGTTTGCGTGTGTTTCCGTGGGAGTGGAATCAGGCCCTCAGGCCGTCAGAGCGAAGGAATGGATTGGAGAGCATTGCAAGGGCAAGTCGGCCTTCCTGTTTGAAGCGGCTGCGGACCGCCGAGCGAATATCGGGATCGGACGACTGAAACTGGCCTGCGCGCATTTCGTAGACCGACCCGATCAGCCTTGCGGTTTGCAGCCCGCCGCTTTTTGTTTGCGCACGTTGGACCGCTTTGCTGAAAATCTTTGCGGCGCCCCTGGGCCCGTGTTGTACGGCTGTGCTCCAGAGAACTTCCTGGACTGCGCGTGGCTGCTGGGAGACATCCACACCCGTTTTTTCCGATATCTCCTGCACAGCCGGGAGATAGTGGGATTCCTGGATGAAGTCGTGCTGCAAGTTGGAGAACTTGTCGGGATTTTCAGCGGCGATTTGCTTCCAGACCTCCGGCATTCTGCCCTGGCGACCGCCGGTGTTGGCCGAACCGGCCGCTTTGAGTTTCTGGGCCCAGGAAGGCGCTTTGTCGGAGAGATAGTCGATGAACTGGTGCATTGTCCCTGCTTTGGATGAAATCTGGTACGTGCCGTAGCACGTGCCGCCCTGGCGGTCGAAACCGATTGCATCGGTCCCCTTGTCCCCCGATTCGAACTGAGCGGCGAGGTTGCCGATTCCGTTAATATTCGGCAGGGATGCTCCCCCGGAGCTTTTGCTTGCCGGCATGGGGGAAAAGGATCTAACGCCGCGCTGACCGGACATTGCCGCCGTGTTGCAGAAGCTGTTCAGGCGGTTGGGGCCGGACGAGAGGGCAGAAAGTGTAATCAGGGCGGATGCCGCCATATTGTTGACGTTCTGTTGCGCGGGCGGTTGGGCATTATTGGCGCCCTTGGGCCCGTCCTGCCTGGGAAGGGTAGTACTTACGACCTTGTTCTGCAGGCTCGTGAACAGGGCGCTCTGCTTTGGAGCGTCCGTTTTTTTCGGTTTGAGACCGCTCAACAAGGCTTCGAAAAAACTTTGCTTTTGCGCTTTGGCAGGGGTTTTTGCCGCAGATGTCTTGCTGGTCTGTTGGGTAGAAACCGGTTTATGTACTTTTTGAACTTTTACTGCCATGCATGCCTCCGAAAGCAATGTCCGGCATTTCTTTATGCAAAACCCGTGCACGGGAGGCAAGTTGAAGAAAAGGTCCGTTCAAATCAGTGAATGCGACTGGCAGCCGTCCACGTTTACGCAGGCGCCGCAAACGAGGCTGGCACGGTCGGATACGAGAAAGACCGCAACGTTGGCAACTTCATCGATAGTTCCGAACCTTCTCAACGGCAGCTCGCGTTTCACGAAATCGGCGATGCCCTTCGGGTCCTTTTTGAGGCGCCTTTCCCATCCTCCGCCGGGAAAGAGAATGGAGCCGGGGGCAATGCTGTTCACGCGTATATTGAATGGGGCGAGTTCCACGGCCATAACCTTGGCGAGGCTGATTACCCCGGATTTGGTGGTGTTGTAGATCGACACTCCCGGTCCGCCCGACTCGCGGCCGAATATGGAGGCAACAAAGAGGATAACCCCGCAGCCCTGGGCCCGCATTTGCGGAATGACCGCCCGGCTCATGCGGACGTGCGAGAGCAGATTCAATTCGACGAGGTCTGCCCAGTCTCTGTCCGTGGTGGATCGGAATAGGCCTCTTCTGTTCCCGCCAGCATTATTGATGAGGATATCTATTCGGCCGAATCGGTCAAGCGCGGCGGCCATAAGCTTTCCCGGACTCTCCGGCCGGGTGATATCGAGGGGCAGGGCGAGTACCTTGACTCCTCTGGCAACGAGGAGTTTTTCCGCCTCCTTCAGGTCCTCCTCGCCACGAGCGCAGATTGCGATATGCACCCCTTCGGATGCCAGAGCCAGCGCTATCCCCCTGCCTATCCCGCGGCTTGCGCCGGTTATTATCGCCACCCTGTTCTTCAGGCCCAGGTCCATTGCCGCTCCTTTGTCCATTTTGCCAGTGCCGGTCCGGTAACGTTCGCCTCCATGAAATGCAGAGTCAATCTAATCATCTTCCAGGGGGTAATCCTCAATTATTGCAGCGGCATGCGGCCGTGAAGTCCTGCCAGATAACATTTTGGTCGTGAACGCACAGCTTGAGGCTTTTGGGAGAAAATGTGCAGCCGGTTGCGCGGGGAGTGATCGTATAGGTGCCGTTGGGCAGACCGGAGAAGCGGTAATCTCCATTTGCATCCGTCACAGCGGTTCTGGCCGCCGGTCCGGTGAGGTTGACCCGAATGCCGCGGCTCCCCGTCCCTTCGGAGCTGACCGTTCCGGAAATGGCGGAACTGCAGCCTTCGGACGCGACGAGAAGTGAAGCCATATCGCCTATTGTGGAACCAAACGATGCAAACGCTTCGGCACTGTAGTGCCAGGGTGCAGGTTCTTCGACGAAGACGCCCGAATGGGGCGCTCCCGGACCCAGGGAGCCGGCAAGGACCGCAACGTCGACCTTTCTGTCTTTGTAGTCCGGCGGATAGACGCACCATGCGGCGCCGGGCCCGAAAAGATCCATGACGGTGCCGTCTCGATCGTCGCAGTAGACGCGAAAACGGATGCTTTCCAGCGGATCGAAACTGCCGACGATCCTGGTGTTGAACAGCACCGCGATACTTCCGGCCGGATATCCCGGCCAGTCCCGGTCATTTTTCACAACCGTCTCGCTCTTGAGGTACTCCAGTTCCATGTGGACGCCTCTGCGCCCTCCAACCATGAATGTGATGCTTCTCGTTTCGGCCGTGCCGGTTGAATACGGGGTGACCGGCGGTGGCTGCACATGCACCTTCGCGCGTGTCGTTCTTCCGGTTTCCGGAAACTGCCGGACCGGAAACCCCATCGAAGGCATCTCCATGAAGATGCTGTTGCGATCGTATTGCATGAGGTCGGTGATCAGGACTCCATAAGGAAAGGCCGAGCCTTCCGATCCGGTCGAATAGAATGCTCCCTGGTATTCTCCCTGCACTTCCCATATATATGCCATGCCGGGCCTGGCGCCCTCGGCGACGATCAGGGTGCAGGCGCTCGGCAGAACGGAAGCGGCCAGAGCAAGAGAATCGTTGCCGGTGAGGGCTATCTCGCGTGGGGCAACCAGCGGCTGAATGGCGGGGATTCCGGGATTGAAGTCGGGATCGAACCCGGGGCGGAATGCAACTCCGTTTACCCGGCTTTCATTGTACTGTCCGAAAGAAGTCATCGTCCGGGATGCGGTCAGCGTCAGGGCCTCCACTCTTGAAGCGGAAAACGCCAGGATAAGCAGGAAAACTGCGAAAATGGTTAGGCCAACCACGGTGCAGTAAGCGCTTCTCCCAGGCATGCCCCTGCTCCTCCTCGGCAAAACTCCCACACTCCGGGTATAGAATAGATGGCGGCAATCCGCTGCGGCTTTTCGAACGGCAGCTCCTTTATCAGAGCTGAAGCGAAAGTTTCGGTTCGCGACGGAGAAAGGCCCGGTTACAGTAAAACATGGAGCTTATCAGATTCTCATTGCAGCGGATGGTGTAAATGGGGTGTGGCAGGTATTTCGGGCCGAGATTTACGTATTTCGAGAGTTCCTTGATCTTGGGGTAAGCTGGCCATCACCTGGCGGGATTGCGGGAAGTGCCCGGAAGCAGCGCCGCCTGCCGCGTGTAGACTTCGACCGCCATTTCGCTGCCGGCAGCGTAACGAATCACCATCGCAAGCTTCCAGCCTTCGGGAACACCGGGCTCGCCGGTATTCTGAGGTGAGGAGCCCGGGGTATCAGACAGGCGCAGGTAAACGGCAGCCGGGGTCTTCGCCAGTTCTTCGGCGAGAGCGCTCCCTTCCGCGGCAGACGGGGCGCCCTGGTACAGCTCCGGGCATTTCGCGGCATAGCTCAGGAACATTAAACCGGATCAAGGAAAGACTGACCGGCTGAAATGAAGGGGACTCACGCTCAGGCCAGCCGCCACGCTGGTGGTTCTATTTTCCTGAGGACGCACTCTATTTCGTAGCATCCTCGCGAGTGCCTGTCCGGCGGGATATCGTATTCGAATCCGTCGTCGTTGTCTCTCAGGTGCATTATCCTGTAGGTGTTCGATGCGAGGGATTCCTCGATCTGCGACAGCAGAATTCCCGGCGTATAGAATCGTTTGTGGTCGCGATTCCACAGTGACGGAAGGCTCGTTCTCTTTTCATACAGGAACTGATGGGGGACGATGATGACGATGTGTCCTCCCGTTCTGATGACCCTGTGCCAGTCCCTGTACGTGTGCTTGTAATCCGGAATATGTTCGAGCACATGGGACGTAAAGACGTAGTCCTGTGAGCTGTCCGGAAACGGCAGGGTTCTTCCGTCGTATCCGGGGTAATCGATGTCGACGCCGATTGCGCCGGGCAGGATTGGGGCCACTCCCTTGCCGTACCCCGAAAACCCAACGTCCAGTCCCGTGCCGGTCATGAATCTTTCATAAAACCCGGTTTCAAATCTTTTCCTGTGGGTCTTTCTCGCCTCCGGGCCTACCAGAGCCTCTTCCCCATTCGGGCTCGCCGGCATGGACGGGAACAGGATAATGCCCTCCGAACCGTTTCCTTCCGCCTGCTCGCCGATCCCGATGCAGTTGGCCGCAAACGCATTGTCGCTTCCGGGTTCTCCGGGGCTGGAGCCGCGTATGGCCACCGCATGGGGGCCCGGGCTCAATTTGAGGATGGCTTCGATGTCCGCGGCAATTTCCCCGTGACGATCGGCGTCGTTCATGACGAGCAGCAGCGGTTTTTTGACTGTTCGAACATCGCGCGCAAAGGTTTCGAGTGTACCCCGGTGATAGGTGGTATGCGTATTGAGGTTCAGGTTATCCAGGAGTGACCGGGTTCGCGAAAGCAGTTCCTGTGACTTCTCGACCACGAACAGATGAGAGCTGAGTGCTTTGGCCAGGAAGGCGAGTTGCGCCGTGATGGCTCCTTTGTGGCACCCCGCCTCGATAAGCGGTCCGCCAAGCTGTTCGTTTCCGAAAACGAAACGGACGATCGCATCCTGGTACATCGTGCTGGCCGGGGTTTCGGCACCCGCCCTGAGCAGCAGTTCCCGTATTTTGTTTACAGTTCCAAGCAGTTGATCCAGGTCCGGTCTCATCCAGGCACTCCATGGTGTTGTCGGGTTCAACACCGGGATGAAGCATAATTCATGCCTGAAGCTTTCCTGCACTGATTGAGGATGCATCTGAATGTGAGAATGACGGGTGGAGCGGGGGCTAAATGAAACGTATGTGTGTTTCCTTGAGGTACTTCTCTTCGAGCAACCCTGCGATCTTTTTGATGATGTTTCTGCGAATGTCGAGTTCGACGGGAAGATTCGGATCCTGGTGCGCCTCGTTTACGCGCGTGCCCACTATGAAATGCACAACGTCGCTGTCGAGCAGGATGGATGCAAGGGACGTGGCGGCGTTGGTGCGGATCATTTCGAGCTTCTGGCCGCGCTCCAGCATTTCCGCCACCTTGCTGAGCGTCAGGGTTCCCTCGGTTATCAGGTCCACCCCGTTCATGCTCGATGGGGGCGGGATTTCGGGATCGAGGTTGTCCAGGTCCATATCGATCGGTTCGTCCAGTTCGCGGCTGAGTATCTGGGCGGTGGTGCCTCCGCAGATGACCTTGCGTCCGTTGAACGACCGAACGATAAAAGCGAGTTCCTCGTCCCGGATCTGGGCAAACGGGGGGCCGGTCACCACCAGCAGGAAGCGGGGATGCCGCATATACAGCACTCCGCAGGTGATGTCGTCCTTGGGTTCGTAGGTATCGATCTGGCGGGCCTGTATCACGATTTTCCGGGCCAGTTGGCGCGAGGAAATGGCTTTTTCCCAGCCGATCCACTGTTGAATCTGGTTGATGGCGCGCCTGCGCCCCCATCCGAGCGGATAAGAAGGAAGGCCCATGCCGGACTGGGTAACGCCGTCCGAAAAATAGAGCAGCCTGTCCCCGATGTGGAAGTCGAATTCGGAAATAGTGACCTCGCGCTCATGCCATTTCTTGAGCTGTAGAGGAGAATTCGGGACCTCGATAAGTTCGGTTCCCCGCAGCAGGACGTAATTGGGATTCCCATGCTCGATCACACGGGCGTGCCCCGAACTGTTTACGTCCACGATGGTGAAAGTGGAGTAGCTGATCTTCCTGACCTTGCATACCGGCAGGGTCTCCATGATCACCTCCGCGGTTTCCGTTACGTCCGCATAATTGGAGGTGTACTTGATGGCCATGGTGGCGGTCAGGGTTGCCAGAACGCTGGCCTTGATTCCGCTTCCCAGGCCGTCGGAAAGGCACGTGATGACCCTGTTTTCTTCCTTGATCTTGTGCGTCAGGACGACGTCGCCCGCCACGTACTGACCGTGCTTGTTGAACTGGTAGTAGTCGATGTCCAGAAAGAAGTCTCTCGTGGTCTTAATCATTCCAACTCCGGCGTTGTAATGGACTGGATGATCGAGTTCAGAATCACCTCGGATTCCGCCGCATTTTCCCCGAGCAGGTACGCTATCTGCTGTACTGTGGCCAGGTTGCGCTTGATGACGTCCTGGGCCTTCTGGATCATGGCTTCCTTGTGGATGGTCGGTTTGGTGATGTCCTGGAAAATGCCGCCGACCACGCGGCCTTTTTCGATCGAAAAGATATCCAGGTGAAAGATCGCTTTCTTGTACCGGAGATCGCGGTTGAGAATATCTTCCTGCTTCTCCATAACCGTTTTGAACAGCGAGTAGAACGGAGCGATCTCCCGAAGGTAAACTCCTTCGAGTCCCGGCTTGGACCGGTAGGCCTTCTCCACGTCGGGGCCAAGGAGCCTGGCAAAGTTCAGGTTGCACTCGATGATGCGGATTTCTTCATCGACCAGGACGATTGCGCTGGGAACTTTTTCCATTAGGGCATTCGTCTTTTTCTGGGCGAGCTTTCGCATGTAGGCGACGCACATCACTTTTTCCGCCTTGCCATCGTTCAGGGCCTTGGCGAATTCACGGCAGTTGTCGTATCCGCACCCTCCGCAGTTCAGTTCGTCTTCCGGCGTATATTTGCCGATTGTCTGAAGCACCTGCTTGATGATCTTGTCGTTGTACTCCTTTACAGGCACCGGTTCGGGAGCGATGCTCCTGTCCAGGGGGGCTTCGAGCGGCCGCGGGATTTCCGCCTTCGGATATTTCGCGTAGTCGATGACCTGGTAGCGCTTCCTCGCAGTCGCTCCCCGCTGGCTTGCCTTGGGGCCGTTCACACACCCGCCTTCGCAGGCCAGGAGTTCGAGAAATATCGGATTGTTGAGACGAATTTCGCTCAATCCCGCTATGGCTTTCTGAATGTTCCTGATCCCCGAAAAGGACATGCAGTCGGCTTCCATGACGCTGCAGCTTTTCTTGACACCCGCCATCATCCCGCCGTCAATGGGATAGAGGGCGCCCTCCCTGGCTGAAGTCGGTACGAAGCTCTCCGCGTCGGCAAGTACGGATTCGAAGCTGAGGCCGTCTTCGATCATCCAGCGTCGCATGTCTTCGAAGGTCAGGGCGAGATCGAGAAGGTCGGGGTTCGCATCCGCCTCTCCCTTTTTACCGATGCACGGGCCGAAAAACACGATGCCGATGGAGTCCCCGTAGGTGTCCCGCAGAAGCTTGCTGTGCGCCAGGACAGGTGATACGTGGGGCATGAGGTAGCCGGCATACTGAGGTACGTATTTGCGGATGTAGTTTACGACCACAGGGCACGCGGTCGAGATGATGAGCCGCGGGGTGCCGTCC
>JAEZXS010000369.1 GCA_023442755.1 Pseudomonadota bacterium
GTGTGGACGTCGGGATCAGGCAGGGCGTAAAGGCCATAGTCCAGCCGGGCGGCTCCATGCGGGATTGGGAAGTGATCGAGGCCTGCAACGAGTCCGGCGTGACCATGGTGCTCACCGGCCAGCGCGCCTTCAAACACTGAGTACTTTCCGGATAGACAAAAAATCCCGCCCCCTCCTGGTCTCGAAGGGGGCGGGATTTTTATTCCGGGTCATTCCGCAGGGAAGGAACCGGGTACCCTGCGGGAGCGGCTTTCACCGCGGTCGTTTCATGCAATATCGAGGCTGCCAGCCTTTCTTAGACGTCCTCCCCCGCCTTTTTCTGAATCCGCATTTTCTGCAGCAGGGTATCGAAAGACTGGGCCTTTATGACGCGTCCGAACGTATTGCGATAGTTGTCGACGATGCTCACTCCGTCGATGATCACATCCCGGATGAGCCATCTCTGACCTTTCTGCTCCAGGATATAGTCGACCGGAATGTGCTCGTTGGTGCGCATGATGACGGTCCGTACCTTCACGAACTTGCCCTCGGGGCTCTCGCCTTTGTACTCGACCGTTTCCTGCTTCAAAAAGTTGAGGACCATCCTTGTGTAGGAGTCCTGGAAAAGCCCGGAAAACAGTTCCTGGTACTGTTCGCGCTGTTTGCCGGAGAGCTTGTCCCACTGGTCGTCGAGGGACGCCCTCGCCATTTCCGAAGACAGAAAATTATCGCCGATGAGCTTGCGAATCTGCGCGGAGCGTTCCTTGCGGTGTTCGGGGCCCTGGAGATCGGCTCGCGTCTGGATTTCCATTGCCTTGTCGAGAACTGCCTTGACCTGGCCTGTTGCGGCGGACTGAGCCAGAGCGGGGGGGGCGGTCCAGAATGCGAGTGAAATGGATGCAATAAGCAGGAACAATGCCCTTTTGTGAAACATGTCTCAGGTCTCCTTATTGGTAGCCGTTTGCGGCGGTTTCATACCGGAGAGAATGGATGGCAATATGAAAAGGGCCGAAACGAGCACGCAGATACTTCCGGCCCATGCTACAAAACCTAGACTAAATATACCCCTGTGGTGCGAGATCATCAAGGCGCCAAAGCCGAGAGTCGTAGTCAGGGCGGCAAGGATCACGCCTTTGCCGGTGCTGAATGGCAGGCGTCCATACCCCATCCCGCCTTCTCGCCAGCGGTGGAGGATAATTATTCCGTACTCGACCCCGGCTCCCACCACAAGAGGCATGAATATACCATTTGCCAGGTTGAAATCAATCCCCGTCACGCCCATGATGCCGACGGTCCATAAGGTCCCTGCGGCAAGCGGGACAAGAGACACCAGGGTGAGCCGCAGGCTGTGGAACGTAAACGTAAGGAGCAGCGATATGGCGATAAGGGCGTAAATCGAGGCCGCTATGGACGCCTTTTTGAAAGCTGAAGAGAAAGTGAAAAGAGAAACCGGATCGCCTACGACATTGGGATCGACCGAGCGCAGGTCCGTAACGAAACGTGTGAGCGCTCCTTCTTCCCAGATGGATTCCTTCGGGTAGATGCGGAGCAGGTATTGGCCGTCCTGCAGGAACTGCTCCCGCAAGATGGTCGGGATGTCCTGAACCCGCATCGGATCGGCGGAAGAGCTTTCATTGAGCAATGTCCATTTGTCCACGATGTCGTTTTTAAACTGTACGCGGTAGTCTGACAGTTGCTTGTAGCTGTCGGACGAAGCCTGGATGGCCTGAACGATATTTCCGGCAAGCGTTCTGACCTTTTCCATTTGGGCGACCATGGGTTTCGATGCACCCCACTTCTCGGCCTGGTCGTCCTGCATTTTGAACCGAAGTCTTTGAAGGATCTCGATCAGTTCCTTCCGGTATTTCGTTTGGGCTTCGGGATCGGGAGAGGTGCTCGGACCTTTGCCGCCCCTCGGGTTCGACTGCTCCAGGTCGGGGACAAACGCCAGGATGGATCGGAGGAGGGGAACTTTTTCTTCCTGGTGTTCGGGCAGGAGAGTGAAGACGGTGTCGACGTCCAGGACGGAAGGCAGCTTTTTGAATAGAGCCGTCTTCTCCCTGACCTGCTCGGCCGAATCGGCAAAGGCCGCGGCCGAAAGCACCGAGTGTTCGGAACTCTCGACCAGGACTTTTTCCCAGTAAACGGATTCCGCGTTCTGCGATTGAAGCCGGAGCGGGTTCAGGTCGAACTGCACGCGGGAAGCGCTGAAAGCGCATATGATGCAAAGAAGGGCGGAAACGGCCAGAACGGCCTTCACCCCCGGCCGGCCCAGGTGGAAAAGGTCGCCGTTCGACCGCAATCTCCCGTTGTTCCTTGGCCTGTCGACCGCAATGTAGGTGCTCAGTGCGGGAAGCACGGTGAAATCGGCCAGGAGGGTGAGGAGAATGCCCATGCCCGTGATCATGCCCAGTTCCATCAGGGCGCGGAACCCCGTAAGGACAAAAGGCAGGAACGAAAAAGCGGCGCTCAGGCCTGCAAGCACGATCCCGGGGCCGGATTTTTCCATGACCTGTTGAATGACGGCCGTACGGTTCACATGCGGGAGATTCCTCTCCTCTTCGAACCGGGCAAACCAGTGGATTGCGTAATCGACGCCAAGTCCGCAGAGCAGCGGGGCAAAAACGATGGACAGGATGTTGAGATGCCCGATGAAAAAGGCAGTCCAGCCGAAAGTCCAGCACAGGCCCACTCCCAGCGCCACCATGATGATGAAAGGATGGCGGGCGCCGCGGAAAAAAACCACAAGGAGCACGAGCACTCCAAGCAGAGAAAGCCACGTGGCCGTGGTCATATCCCGCATTGCCGTGCTCATTTCATCGTTGTTCAGGGCTTCCTGCCCGGTCACACCGGCTCCGACGTCCTGAAATCCCGATGCCTGCAGTTCCCGTATGTATTTGCGCAACTGCAGAAGCGAGGTCTGGGTCTTGCTCACGCCGTCCCTGATCTTGCTCGGCATAACGGCGGCGATGAGAAACTTCTTGCCGCCCTCCCAGAGATATCCTTCCTTTTCCAGGTCCCAGGCGCCGCTCTTGAAAAAGGACGACCAGGGCGAGATGTATTTGGGCGCCCCGGAAAGATAGCGGGAAAGGCCGTCCAGCACCCGGATAAGGAAATCCAGGTCCATCGGTTCTTCGACGGTTCCGGATTTCTTGGGCGTATCCTCGTCGAGAAAGCCGGTAAAGAACTCCCCGATCATCCTGGAGGCCATTTCCTGGTTCACCAGGCTGAGAAAGTTGAGCAAATCCGGACCTTCGGCCATCTTCCGGACGAGTTCCGAATGCTCCTCGATTCTCTCCCGTATCTGGAGCAAATCGCGCTTATCCAGGTAGTAGAGCACCCATTTTTTGAACTGGTCAGGTTCCAGCCTGTAGAATACGTCCTGGAAGTGTTTCGGATCGCCGTGGATTTTAGCGACGAGGGCATTCATGAATTCGATGCTGCGGTCCTGGGAAGGACTGCGCACCACCACGGCAAAGGTCGTCTTGCCGCTGAAATCGAAAGGGTCGAGTTTATCGGACAGGGCGATAAGGGGATGGCGTGTCGAGATCAGTGCGAGTTGGTCGGTCTGGACGGTAAGCCTGGTGGCGGCCGCGCCGATTGAGGCGATCACGGAAAGAACGGTGATTGCCAGAATAAAACGAGGCCTGGGAAGAACCCAGGCCGTGAGTTTCCGCAAAAGGCCGGTCAGACTTTTCATCCCTATCCTGCAGTACCAGTGCTGTCGTGCGGGTTTTCACACTCCGTCTATTCTATTTTAATATCCGCATTCTGTCCTATCGCATAGTTCAATCTGGCAAGCGCCACGTGATAATTGTACAACGACCGCAGGTATTCACCCTGGTTCTTCCCGTAACGGTCGATGGCGTCGAACACATCCCTTGCGGTCCCGAGACCGATATCGAAATTCGAAAAAGCAGCGACGATCCACCGGCGCGATCCGACGGCAGCCTGTTCGTAGGCCAGGTATCCCTTTTTCGCCTCAACTGCATCCTGGTAGTATTTCATGACTTCAAGGGGAATCTTCTGTTCGGCCATTTCCTGGGTGTGCCGCATCTTCTGATACTCGGCTTTTGCCTTGTCCCATTTGCCCTTGCCGATGCCCAGGTCGAAATGCCACTCCGCTCCCGCCACTACCCCCGCATAACCGTGGTTGAATTCATCCGGCCAGTAGGAATTCTGGAAAGATTCCCGGCCCGGTGCGCCGGCAACCGACCCCTGCGCCGCAGCGAAAAAGGATGGGTAAAGATCGGCTTTGGCCGCATCGGACATCTTCTTCATTGCTTCCACTCCTTTTCGAAGCTGTTCGAATTGGGGCCGCTGCATCATGGCCTGTTGGACATATTCCTCTTCCGATGCAAGATTCACGTCTTCCTTGCTGAGTTCCGTGATGTCGAGCTTGAACTGTTCCTTGTCCGGAATGCCGACCGTTCTCTTCAAAGCCATGTAGGCAAGGTGCGCACCCGATTCGGCCTGGGCGGCAAAGGCCTTTACTTCCGCCGAAAACGCCTCCAGCCTGTAGAGATCGCTCGAATCGGCATTCTGGGCTTTGAGTTCGATCAGGCGCTTGATGCGCGTTGCCGCGTCCTGCAGAAAATCGTCGGCTTCCCTGGCGGCGCTCCTGCCCTGACCTGCCACGAGATAGGCGTAGTAGAGTTCTTTAACCTGCAGAATGATTTCGTTGCGCTTCTGTTCCCTGCCCGCCTTTTGAGCCTCCACGCCGAGAAGAGCGGCATCTTTGCGGTTCGATATCTTTCCGAATGTATAGAGCGGCTGGGCAATGGTGAAGTCCAGACGTCCGAAAACGCCGATTCCGGATTCCTCATTCGTCTGCAGTGTCCCGACATTGCCGTTCACAGCGACCGTGGGCACGCGTGCATCGTTGACAGGCCCGCCGAACATTTTCACATCGAGTTGCGGAAGCATTCCTGCCTTAGCCTGATTGTACTCGCTCCTGGCAACCATGATGTCCTGATGGGCCATTTTCAGCTCGGGACTGTTTTCCAGGGCCATCTCTATGAGTTGGTTGAGATTCAATACCTTTTGCTCGGCAAATGCCGGCACGGCGAAAAAATAGACGAGCAGAAGCTGGAGCAGGGTGAATCCGATGCATTTGTTTCGTGAGGAAATGTTTTTCATTTCGCAACCTTCTCCATATAGTAGTGGTCTCGTTCGGTTGTGAAGTTTATATACTTTACCTTTTTGAGGATTGAAAGGGCTAAAGCTCCGACGGTTCATGATGCCGGAGAAAATAGCGCTTTTAATCTAATATCAGGGGAGAATAATGACATATGATTTCCCTGACTTGCCTCGATCATGCGAGCCGGGTTGACGGGAAAGCTTGACTTTGCCGGTTATCTCTGGTAGCCAACTTCGTTCCATTCGAATTCCCGATTCGAAGCGTCTTATTCTGAATCGGAAAGAAAACAGGTAATCTGAATGAGAAAAACGCTCATCATCAATGCCGACGACTTCGGACTGACCCGGGGCGTCAATTCGGCCATAGCCGAATGCGCGAGACTGGGTACCGTGCGAAGCGCCACGATAATGGCGAATGCACCGGCATTTGACGATGCGGTGAGAACAGCCGGGGAAACCCCAAGTCTCGGGGTCGGCATCCATTTTGTGCTGACGGGGCTGGAGCCCCTGTCCGGAGATGTGCCGGACCTTGCACCCAATGGTCTCCTGCCGTCCAGCCCGGTCGAGCTGCTCAAGATAGCGCTCACGCGCAGGCAGGCGCGGCGCCAGATCGAAAAGGAACTTCTCGCTCAGACCGAAAAGGTATTCGACTCCGGAATAGTTCCCACACATTTCGACAGCCACAAGCACGTCCATATTATTCCGCCCGTGCACGAAATCATGATGGATATCGCACGGCGGTTTTCGGTAAAATGGATTCGCAATCCTTTCGAGAGCATGGGCGCGGTCCGGTTTGTGCGGGACGTGCAGGCCGGCCGGAGAATCGTCTTTTTGAAGCAATACGTTGCGGGCTCCGTCACCAATCCGGTAAGCTGCTGTTTTCAGGCCCGGATCGCGCGGTCAGGGCTCCGTACGCCCGATTTTTTCCACGGGGTGGCTGCAACCGGGCTGATGAACGGGGATATCCTGCGTCATCTCTGCCGTTTCCTAAGGCCGGGAATCAATGAACTCATGACGCATCCGGGCTACCTGGATGCCGACCTGGAAAGTCAGAAAACTCGTCTGCTGCTGTCCCGCGAACAGGAAAGAAACCTTTACGCCTCTGCCGGCGCAAGGGAACTTTTCGCAGCGCATGGAATCGACATCAGCCATTTTGGAGAGGTGAACTTGTGAAAGGGCAGGTAAGTACGGCCAAAATCGACAGCCCCGTAGGCCGGATAGAAACGAGACCGGAAGTATCCGTGGTGATCCCTCTGCATAACGAAGCGACGACCCTGGATGAATTGTACCGCCGCGTGCGCGCCACCATGGAAAGCATGAACTACTCCTGGGAACTGGTCCTGGTAAACGACGGAAGCACGGACGATACGCCGCTAATCCTGGACTCGCTGTATAAAGAAGATCGCCGCGTGGTCGTGGTGCACCTCAGAAGGAATTACGGGCAAACCCCGGCGCTCATGGCCGGTTTCCACCATGCGCGCGGGGAATTGATCGTTTCCCTCGACGGAGACCTGCAGCATGCTCCCGAAGAAATCCCCAACTTCTTGAATAAGATCGCGGAAGGCTACGACA